>DATNKL010000175.1:0-7067 GCA_035603415.1 Candidatus Acidiferrales bacterium | reverse complement strand
CGAAGGGTCTATATGGGGCGCTGATCGTGCTGGAGCCCGGGGAGAAATATGACGCGGAGCATGACCGTTTGTATGTGGTGAGCCGGGGAGGGGCAGATATTTTTTATTCGTCACTCCTGGTGAATGGCATGGAACATCCGGCGGGCAGCGAACTGCGGGTTGGGGAGCGCTACCGGCTGCGGTTCATTAATATCACGCCGAGTGATGACGGGACCGAGATGGTTCTCGCCGCGGCGGGGAAACCCGTATCGTGGATTCCTATGGCTAAGGATGGCGCGAAACTGCCGGCGCGCTTTAGGAAGGATTGCGAAGCGAAATTTAAATTCGCCGCGGGCGAAACTTACGACTTTGAGTTTCGTCCGGAGAAATCGGGGAAGCTGGAATTGCAGACAGGTTTTATCGAGTTGCATACTAATGTGCCGATTACGGTGATGGAGGCGAACCAAGCGGTGGCGGAGCGGCGCTAGAGTTCTGGACGAGGCTGCGCGAAGAGGCGCTCGAGAGAATTTTTAGCCGCTACAACTGGTCATTGTTTAGAAAACAACTCAATGGCTTTCAAGATTTTGTTGGTCATGCGGTTGATAAAGAGGCTTAGACCCAGAACCACTAGAATGTTGGTCAATATCGAAAGGAGCGCACCCACCAACACCTCGGCCATTAACCGCTGGTCGCCAAGGTTCGCGGCAGTTTTCATCAAGCTGAAGACAAACAGTGTCAAGGCACAAAAACACAACGCCAAATATGCCCATTGGCGCTTTTTTATGCGATCCACTTCGTCCAACGACCTGCGCAGCACGTTGTCCATTTCTTGAGTCATAAGTTGTTTCCTTTCTGGAGTAGCTGCTTTCGGATGGTGTTTAAACCGTATGCCAGGCGTGATTTTACGGTGCCGAGCGGTATTTTCAGGATTGCGGCGACTTCCGCGAGCGGCAGTTCCTCCTGAAAATGCAAAGCCAGGACCACTCGACTCGCCGGCGAAAGATATTCGAGAGACTTCAGCTGTTCGATCATTTCCGACGGCGACGACGCGATTTGCGCGGGCGAATCACTTAAGACGGACTCATCCGGTTGCCGCTCACGCCATCGGGTTTCTTTTTTCAGATGGCGAAAGGCTTCGCGACTCGCGATTCTATAAACCCAAGGCCGGAGGAGCTCAGGCGTATGCAAGGACTTGATTTTGCGGCACACGATAACAAGAACATCCTGCAATATGTCGTCGGCATGAGTCGGCCCGACCACTCCAGAAATGTAACGCCTAAGCGAGTGGTGAATACTGCGAAGCAAGTTTTCGAGAGCATCGCGGTCATCGCACTGTGCTCGCAAGACCCATTGCGCTTCTTGTCTCGAGGTAGTCACACGCTCCTTTAATACTAAGAGGACCAATTTACAAAAAGAGTTCGGAAGGGGTACAGAACTGTTGTGAATTGGTGTCCGATTGGCTGACCTATGGGAGGTGAGTACCTGCTAACTGCGAAATGGGTGGCGTGATTGGGGCGGGATTGGCTATAATTACGGATTGCCCTTGATGTGTGGCTCCGCCTGAGCGGGTCTGCAGGGAAACTACAATGAATCCGATAATACGAAAATTGCATGAAGCGCAACTGCGCAAAGATTTACCGGAGTTTCGTCCTGGCGACAGCGTGCGTGTGAACGTACGGCTGAAGGAAGGCGAAGGCGAGAAAGAAAAAGAGCGGCTGCAAGCGTTTGAAGGCGTGGTGATTTCGAAGAAAGGCCGCGCGTCAAGCGCGACCTTCACGGTGCGGCGCGTGAGCTTTGGCGTGGGCATCGAGAGAATTTTTCCGCTGCATTCGCCGACGATCAGTTCGATTGACGTGGTGGGACGCGGGAAGGTGCGGCGCGCGCGGCTTTATTATTTGCGCGCATTGAAGGGTAAGGCTGCGAGAATCAAGCGGGCGGCGCGGGAAGAGGCTCCGACCGCTGCTGCGGCGGCGAAACCGCAGGCTGTGGAAGCCAAGGCGTAAATTCCGATAGGACATTTTATTTTTGTGGGGCCCTGCGGGTTGAGTGAGTGGGGTTGGGGGTGAGGTGTTGCTGGGCGAGGGTTGACAGAGGCGACGCTGAGAAGAGCTTCGCGGTTTAGTTGGATGGTGGTTCCACGTTACAAGACCCACCCTCCAAAAGGCTGAGGATGGGCACCCTCCGCATTTTTTTGTTCGAGGTGGCGGATTTATAGTTGCCGTGACTATGACGGAAGTGACCATCGAAAAGAGTAGTTGGTTGATGTTTCGACATTAAAAATCCACTCTAAGTGTCATTTTGTTTTGTAATGCGGATTTGATGTTGGCGTAACCGGGGTCTGCTGCGCAAAAATTGATGAGGAAAAATTGAAATGGGGCTTGCGCTTAGGTTAAGGCTAGCGTGTCTTGTTTTTTGTTTGGGGATGGCGGCGCAGATTTGTGGGGGCGCTGCTGCGCAGGATAGCAAGGCGGGGCAAGGCGCGGCGGCGCAGAAGGCGACTCCGCTGCGAGCGGCGGATGAGCGCTACAAAGTGGATATTTTGGTGGTGGTGGCGCATCCGGATGATGAAGGGGCGGCGACGGCTTATCTGGCGCGGGCGATTAATGAGGGGAAACGCGTGGCAGTGGTTTATGGCACGCGCGGGAGCAGCGGCGCGAATGAAGTTGGCGCGGAGCAGGCTGCAGCTCTGGGGGCGATCCGCGAAATTGAGGCGCGGCGAGCGCTTTCACAGTTGGGAATCGCGGAGGTGTGGTTTCTTGATGGCAAAGACACCGCTTCGCAAAATGTTCTGCAATCGCTTTCCAACTGGAATCATGGCGAGACGCTGCAGCAACTGGTGCGGCTGATGCGCTTGACGCGGCCTGAAGTGGTGCTGACATTTTTGCCGGGCACGTTTATCGGGGAAGATCATGGCGATCACCAGGCTTCGGGCGTGCTGGCTACGGAAGCTTTCGATTTGAGCGGCGATCCGGTGGCGTTTCCTGAGCAACTGGCGGGCGCAACGAAGCGGCTGGAGCCTTTGCTGGATAATTTGCGCCCCTGGCAGCCGAAAAAAATTTATTATTTTGCGGATGCGGATAAAGAAGATGTTTTTCGTGGGCTGGGTCCAGCTTATTCGGTGAAAGAGCTCTCGAAATCAAACAACCACGCGTATTGGCGAATCGCGCTGGATGGTTATCTGGCGCATGAGACGCAATCGAGGGCCATGGGGGAGTCGCTGAAAGGGATGAGCGACGCGGCGCTGGAAAAGCTGATGACGACCGAGGGATATTGGAGCGATTCGTTGCGCTTTGTGCGCGGAAAATCGCTGGTGGGCGGTTCTGCTACGGGCGATATTTTTGAAAATGTGAACAGCGAGCCTATTGCGTTCCAGCGGACGGAAGTCACGCCGGAGCCGCAAGGTCCGGAATTGGCGGTGGAACTTGGCGGGTCCTGGAGTTTTTATGCGGATTTCCGTCGCGCGCACGGATTAACACATTTGCCGCATCCGGAACCGCCGGAGATCGGGTTGCAGGTTGGGACTACGCTGGTAATTCCGCTGTGGGTGCGGAATCAGACTGCTTCGCCGCAGGAGATTACTTTGTCGGCGGAACTGCCGAGCGCTTGGACAGTGCAAAGCGGCGAGGGAAAATTCTCGATTGGCGCAAAACAAACAGCGGCGGCGCGGATAGAGGTTGGTTTGCCTGCGAGTGCCGATGGCGATAAAAAGAATGAACCGCACGAAATTACTGTGCACGCAAAATCGGGTGGACGGTCTATTGGCGATGTGCAGTTGCGCGTGGAGTTGCGTAAGCGCGCGCTACCCGAGTAAGCACTGAAAATGTTTTAGTAAATGCTCAGGATTTTTTGGCGCGGGCGGATTCCATGGCCTCCCAAGCTGAATCCGGCAGCGTGGCCAGATCGTTAAACTCTCCGGCACCGCGCAGCCACTGGCCGCCGTCGATCACCACGCATTCTCCATTGATATAGGGCGACATATCGCTTATCAGGAAGGCCGCGAGATTGGCGAGTTCTTCATGACGGCCGAAGCGCTTCATGGGATTGAAATTCTTGCGGTCTTCTTCCATTTGTGTGGAAGGCATAAGGCGGGACCATGCGCCTTCGGTGGGGAAAGGGCCGGGAGCGATGGCGTTGAGGCGGATATGGTGTTTACCCCACTCCACGGCTAAAGAGGTCGTTAGGGCGAGAACTCCGGCTTTGGCGCACGCGGAGGGCACGACGAAACCGGAGCCGCAATTCGCGGCGGCGTAAGTGGTAACGATGTTGAGCACGGTGGCCGGCTGTTTTTTTTCGATCCAGCGCTTGCCGAAGACGTGGGTGCAATTAAAACTGCCGTGGAGAACGATGCCGACGACGGCGTTGAATGCGTTGGGGGTAAGTTTTTCCGTGCGAGCCATGAAATTGCCGGCGGCGTTGTTGACGAGGACGTTTATTTCGCCGATTTGAGACTCGGCGGTTTTGGCGGCCGCTTCGACTGCCGCGTAATCACGGACGTCGCAGGATGCGTACGCGGCGGTGCCGCTCGCGCGCTGGATTTCTTCGCAGACGGAATTGAGTGGCTCGGGGCGGCGGCCGACGATGAAGAGGCGCGCGCCGAGACTGGCAAAGTGAAGGGCCATGGAGCGGCCGAGCCCGGTGCCACCGCCGGTAAGGAAAACACTTTTCGATTTCAGCAGGTCTGATTGGAACAAGAATGCACCTCGATCCATCGCACCCGTTGACTGTTAATTTCGTTCCTACGAAATTTAATTTCTAAACCATTAATTTGAAAATCTGTCGAGCGACTACCAGATTTTGCAGCCTTGTTCGCGCACCATGGGGTCGCCCTTCTTGCAGCCCCAGGCCTGGGCGAAAGCGGCCATGTCTGACAAGGGTCCATTGCCGCGGAAACGCGCGAGCGGGTGCGGGTTGGTGTTGGCCTGCAAGCGGGCGGCTTCGGGACGCTGGTTGGTGCCCCACACTTGCGCCCAGCCTAAAAAGAAACGCTGCTCCGGAGTATAGCCGTCGATATCTTTGGGACGCGGCTTCCCTTCCAGAGATTTTTCGTAGGCAGCGTAGGAAATGGCCAGGCCGCCAAGGTCGCCGATGCTTTCGCCGAGCACGAGCTTACCGTTTTGATGCAGGCCGGGCTCGACTTCGTAGCTGTCGAACTGCTTTTCGACGCAAGTGGCGCGTTCGTCAAAATTCTTGCGATCGTCGGCGGTCCACCAGTTACGCAGATTTCCTTGTCCGTCGAATTGTGACCCTTGATCGTCGAAGCCGTGTGAGATTTCGTGGCCGATTACCGCGCCCATACCGCCGTAATTGACGGCATCGTCGGCTTTCGGGTCGTAGAAAGGAGGCTGCAGGATGCCCGCTGGGAAAACGATTTCGTTCATGGTGGGGTTGTAGTAAGCGTTGACGGTGGGCGGCGTCATGCCCCACTCGTTGCGGTCCACAGGCTTACCGATTTTTGCGAGCTCGCGAGCGTTTTCAAAAGACTCGGCGCGGCGCAAATTGACGGCGTAAGAAGCGTGTTCGATGTTGAGTTTGGAATAATCGCGCCATTTATCGGGGTAGCCGATCTTAATGTTGAAGGCCTGGAGTTTTTCGATGGCGGCCTTTTTTGTTTCGGGGCTCATCCAGGAAAGGGTGGGGATATCCGAACGCAAGGCGGAGATAAGATTTTCCACCATCTCGCGAGCGTGGGCTTTGGCTTCGGGCGGAAAATATTTTTCCACGTAGACCTGGCCGAGTGCTTCTCCAATGTTGCGATTGACGGACTGCACACAGCGTTTCCAGCGGGGCTGAAGCTCGGCAGTGCCGGAAAGGCGTTTGCCGTAGAAATTAAAATTTTCCTGGACGAAGGCGTCAGTGAGCGCGGGCGCATTATCGTGGATGACGTGCCAGCGCAGATAAATTTTCCAGTCGGATAGAGGCGTCGCCGTGAGCTGATGATCCATTTCCTTGAAGAAATCGGGCTGGCCGATATTGGTTTCTGGCAAGCCGGGAAGATGGACATCGGCGAAAAAAGAATCCCAGGACCAGTCCGGGGTGAGTTGCTTCAATTCGGCGGTGGAAAGTTTATGGTAATTGGCTTTGGGATCGCGTAACTGCACCTTGGTCAGGGAGGCTTTGGCGAGGGCGGTCTCGATGTTCATTACCGTTTGGGCTTCGGCGGCGGCTTTTTCGGAAGAATCGCCGGCGAGCTGAAACATTTTTGAGACGTGCGCGACGTAGTCGGTGCGGAGTTGCTTGGAGCGATCGTCATCGCGGGTGTAGTAATCACGGTCGGGCATACCTAAGCCGCCTTGATCGGCGTCGCCGATCACCTTGGTGCTGTCGACGAAGTCTTGCGTGGAACTGAAATCGAAGAGCGCCTGGATGCCGTCGTTATGGAGGGCGGCAACTTCGGCGAGCAAAGCGTTGCGGTCGTTCATGGCATTGATGGCGTCAAGTTGGGGAGCGATGGGCTTGATGCCTGCCGCTTCGATGGCGCTCGAGTCCATGCACGTGGCGTAGAAGTCGCCGACTTTTTGCTCATTTGATCCTCGAGTGGCCTTGGCGGAAGCGGAGGATTCCGCGATCTGGCGAAGCTCGGCGAGATTTTTTTCCTGCAGCTCCGCGCCGGTGCTCCAGGTGGGACGGTCGGCGGGGATGGGATTGCTTTTCATCCAGCCGCCCATGGCGAATTGGTAGAAATCGTCGCAAGGTTTGCAGGATTTATCGAGATTGGTTGACGCGAATCCCCACGAGGAGGACGTGTCGGCGGCGGGCGACGCGAGTAGCAGCGCGCCGAAGCCGGTGAGGCACAGAGCTGCGGCGAGAACAAAAAATGTGAAGACATTATTTTTCATAAATCACCTTTGGAAAGCGCGGTCGATCTGAATTCGATGAACTCAGCATTTGGAAAAAGCCAAGTGCCAGAGCGGTTTTGAAAGAGGATTGAACAATCACTTGTTTGCGGCGGGTGGAGTTTGATATTTGCTGACATCCACGGATTGCCATTCGCCTTGAATAATTCCCGCGCGGATCTGTGCGGGAGTTTTTCCTTTGCGAGTCTGTTCATAGGAATACAAATCTTCACGAACACAGATTCCGCAACCGGC
>DATNKL010000050.1:0-21958 GCA_035603415.1 Candidatus Acidiferrales bacterium | reverse complement strand
CGGCGGGTTGGCGTTGCCGTGGATGGAAGCGACGGTGCAGCCGTATGCGCGGGCACTACCCGGATGGCGAGGCGCGACTAAAGATGTTTCGTGCGAGCCGGGGGCAACGCAATTTCGCATCGATCTTCGGTTATTGGCACGCGCTATAGAAATTCGGTTGCCGGCTCGTATGGCGACCGTGGCGGAGAGTTCTTTAGTAGGCGGAATAGCATTTAGTTTTCGCGTATGGGAATTGTCGGTGCTGACGCTGGTTTTGCAGATTGGGATGTTGCCGCTGCTGGCCAGCGCATTTCACCGTGGAGAAGCAGGCGGAACATGCGATGTTGGCGGGGAGTTCCGGAGAGCTGCGCGCAGATGTGTTAAAGGTTGGGCATCATGGCAGCAAGAATTCAACGACGCAGGAATTTCTGGATGCGGTAGCGCCGGCAATTGCGATCATTTCGTCAGGGGAAGACAATCCCTATGGGCACCCAGCCCGGAATTACTGGAGCGATTAGAAGCTAGCAGGGCGCGGGTGTTGAGAACGGATCGGGATGGAGCGGTACATATTTTGACGGACGGCGACCGGTTGGAGATTTCCTGCTTCTTGGCGTGCGCGGAATCAGCGACTGTGACTTCTTCAAGGCACGCGGAAGCGCCAAATCAGAACTAGAACAATCAGCAATAACAAAAAACCAATGGTGGCTTGCCATTCATGATTTTTCTTATATTGAATGGGCGAGAACGCTCCGCTGCCACTATCGGAGAATTTGGCGGGAGACAATCTTGGAAAAAAGAGAGGCACAGCGGCGGCATAACGATCAAAATTCTCGGCGTGACGGAGGCGTAGTTCGTTTTCTTCCCTTTGCATCACGATGGAATAAAAAACTGTGAAATATAGACCGAGCAGGAGCGCTGAGATCCACGAACGCGTTGCGATGGCTACTCCCAGCGCGAGCACGGCGCTTCCCAAGTAAAGGGGATTGCGGGTGTAGGCGTAGGGGCCTGTGACGGTGAGCACTTCCTGTTTGTGGAGATAGCCGGCGGCCCAGGCGCGCAGGGTTAGACCGACCAGGCCGACCAGCACACCGTAGAGAATACTGCGAGGTTGCGGGCGCGCAAAGAATAAGACTGCGATTGCCAGGGGATAGCCGAGGCGGACTCGCCATCGCACGAAAAATGCGCTTGCCGAGTTCATTTATGAGCCTCGACGATTCGACGTACGGATTCAAAAACGGTTTCGACTTGAATTTCGAGCATGGACGGATGCGTGCGGTCCTGGCGGCTGTGAGTGGTTACAACATTGGGAGCGCGAAGAACAATGTCGTCGGGAGTTGGGTGAGTCTGGCGATCTGAAGACTGAGCCGATGAAGAGGTACTTCCGGTGCGGTACGGGCCGTTTCGCGCCGGATTTGTTGGGCCGAAGAGGGCTACCACGGGCGCACCTAGTGCGACTGCCAGGTGAAGAGGGCCGGTGTCGCCGCCTACGACGCAGACGGCGCTGCGCAAAAGTGCCATCAGCGAGCCCAGTTCACCATTGAAGAGCACCGGATCGGCGGCGCCGCTTGCGGAGCGAACTTTGGAAGCCAAATCTTCCTCGCCTGGGCCGTAATTCATAAGGCAGCGAAACGACAGCAACTGGAATATTTTTTGACATAGCACGCCGAAACGTTCTGGGGGCCAACACTTGGAACGCCAGCCGCCTCCCGGACTGAGAACGACGTATTTTTTCGTAATGTCCCTGCGGAAATATTTCGAGAGTTCTTCGGGTTGCAAGGGCGGCGGACCTAAGTGGAAATCGGCAACTGAGTTTTTCGCTCCTGCCCGCTTGGATAATTCGCCGTTTTGGTCGGCGATGTGGGCGCTGGTGGCGTGGACCCGATCGGTGTAAAGAAGCGGCACGCCAAATTCTCTGACAGACTCCGGAGAGAAACCGATGCGGCGCTTTACACCGCCGAGAAACGGCAGGCTGGCAGATTTCCAAAGGCCCTGATAGTCGATGGCGGTGTCGAACGACGCGGCGCGAATTTCGCGAATAGTTTTCATGAGCGAAGATATTTCACGCGTTTCGGTGGTCCATATTTTGGAGGCGAGACCGCTGCTCTGCACCAGCAGTTTGTAACGCGCGTGAGTGAGCCAGATAATTTCCGAAGCGGGAAAAGACTCGCGCAATGCGGCTACGGCTGGGAATGTATGAACGATATCGCCGAGAGATCCGAGACGCACAACGAAGAAGCGGCGCTCAGCCATGCGGCGCCTTACGCACAGAGTTCAATAGTGCGCGGGTGGAATGATTTTTGGGATCGCCAACGATAGCGATTTGAATGCCGAGTTCATTGGCGATGGCCCGCTCAGGCACGGTGTCGGTAGAATAGTCCGTACCTTTGGCGTGGATGTCTGGAAGTAAATCGCGCAGCAACGATGCGACGGTGGGTTGGCTGAAGAGCACCACGTAATCGACGGTGCGAAGTGCGGCGACGAGCCGGGCGCGAGCGGCTTCATTGAGGATGGGGCGGTCGGGACCTTTCAGGCTTCGAGCGCTAGCATCACTGTTTACGGCAACGACGAGGATGTGGCCCTGCTGGCGCGCAGCTTCCAGATATCGGACATGACCGACGTGCAAAATATCGAAACAGCCGTTAGCGAACACTACGGTCTGTCCGCGCTTTTTGTGATCGGCGACAAGCGACTTGAGTTTTTCGCGCGAAACGATTTTCGATTCCGATGAGCGCATAGGCTAGGCGGAAACCCCAGCGACCTGGTCATGAATGGCGGCCAAGAGTTCGGCGCGCGTTACGGTGGCGGTTCCGCGCTTCATGACCACCAATGAGCCAGCAATGTTGGCGAGGTGAGCGGATTCCATCGGCGACGCGCCGCATGCCAGGGCTAACGTGAAGGTGGCGAGAACGGTGTCACCCGCGCCGGTTACGTCGACCGATTGATCGCTGCCATGAACGGGAATGTGCGTGAGGCGTTTGCCAGATTCAAACAGCGCCATGCCATGGCGACCGCGAGTGACCAGTAAAGAATTTAATTTCATCGTGGCGAAGGTGGCGTTTCCAACTCGTGCCAATTCGTCAAGATTGTCGCCGATGGAGGTGTGATGCTGGGATTCCAGTTCTGCCTCGTTGGGTGTGGCGGTAGTAATTCGCGAGCGGCTGTAGGAGTGCAAATTGTGTCGAGCGTCCAGCGTGATGGGTATAGGCGCTTTTCTTCTGGAGGAAGCTTCGAAGGCCAGCGCAGGAGTGGCAACACCAAAACCGTAGTCGGAAATCGCGAGCGCGTCGGCGGTTTTTATTGCGCTGAATGTAGAGTGAGTTAATTTCTTGCGAGCTTCGTCTGGCAATGGCGTTTGCGGTTCGCGGTCGACGCGGAGGACCTGTTGACCGACGGTATGCGCCCAACCGGCCAAAAAGCGGGTCTTAGTCGGGGTACACCAGTTTTTGACGCGCAGAATGTGCGAAGTGTTTAATTTTTTCTGGCGAAAATAATTAATTAAGGCGTCGCCATTGAAATCGCCGCCGACAACCGTGACGGGCACCACTTTCGCTCCCAAGTCAGTGAGATTGTTAACGGCGTTTGCTCCACCGCCAGGGAGGAGTTGCGTTTCACGATGACGAAGAATGAGTACCGGGGCTTCGCGAGAGACACGGGAAATTTCCGCGAATTCGAACACGTCGGCGACGAAGTCACCCAAGACGACGATAGTTTTTGAAGAAAATTGCTCGACGTATTCGGCGAGGGTGCGCAAATCCACCGACGGAGGAGCAATTTTTGTTTGCGATTTGCGCTTCAATTCATTTGCTCCAGAATCCAATCCGCTGCAGCGGATAAATCGGCGGCGATGAAGTCGGGCTTCAATGTCCACTTTGACGCATGCCAGAGAATTTCGCCTTGGCCATATCCAGTGCGCACCATGATACTGCGAGCGCCGACGCGGTGCGCTAGCTGCACGTCGCTATGACGGTCCCCGACCACGAAAGAGCGCGTCAAGTCGACGCCATGTTCAGCAGAGGCTTGATCCAACATGCCGGGGCCGGGCTTTCGGCACGCGCAAGCGTCGGCGGAAGTGTGCGGACAGAAATAGATGCCGTCAACATGCGCTCCAACAGCAGCCAGTTGGCGGGTCATCAAATCGTGGACGTCATCCACGAGAGATTCAGGATAGTAGCCACGCGCGACTCCGGATTGATTGGTGATCACGAAGACGAGAAGGCCGGTCTCGTTTAGTTTGCGGATGGCAGCTGGGACAAACGGAAACATGTGAAAACGAGAAAGGTGATTCAAGTAGCCGACTTCTTCGGAAATGGTGCCGTCACGATCGAGAAAGACGGCGGGTTTGAGGGGGTGGTCAGACACGCTCCACCACAACGGACGCTAGCCAGGGATCGACGGCGGCTTCCACTTCGCTGGTGGTGATGCGAGTCATGCATCGATGGTCAATGGGACAACGGCGGAGAAAACACGGGCTGCAATAGGGCTGGTCACGAACGATGGTGTGGCAAGGCGTGACGGGTGCGGTGCCGAATGGATCGGTGGGCCCGAAGATTGCGACGGCGGGAAGTCCGACGGCCGCCGCAACGTGCATTGCGCCAGAATCGTTGCCAATAAAAACATGGCAATGGGAAAGAAGCGCGGGCAGATCGACGACGGCAGTCTTGCCGGTTAGGTCTATGGGCGCGCGATGCATTTCGGAAGCGATGGCCGATGAAACATCCGTTTCACCGGCGGCTCCAAAAAGTATCACGTGCGCGTCCCATTGCGTTTGAAGATGATTGGCTAATTCCGCGAAGCGCGACGGAGGCCAGCACTTCGCTGAACCGTAGGAGGCGCCCGCACCAATGGCGATTCGGACAGCGTGGGGGCGAACACCTGCGGCGGCGAGTTGATCGGCTGCGCGCTTGCGGCTGGCTTCATTGACATGCAACTTGATGAACGGCTCATCCGGAATAGAATCGATCCAGCTAATGCGGCGAAGCAATTCGAGATAATAAAATTTTTCGTGCGCTGGGATTTCGCCGGGCTCGGGCACCGGGACGGCCTTGGTCAGCAGGATGCTTCGTGCATCGCGAGCGTAGCCGATGCGTTGAGGAATTCCTGCGCGCCAGGCGAGCCACGCGGCATCGAAGGCGTTTTGTAGAAGGATGGCGATGTCAAAATTGCGGGACCGCAATTCAGATGCGAGGCGTTCGCGACCGGCGATTCCGGCATGTTTGCCGCGGTGATCGTAAATGATCAAGTCATCGGCTACGTTTTGATCGCGGTAGATGTCGGCCACATAGGGGCGGGCTAAAATTGAGATGTGCGCGTCCGGGCGATCATGAATGGCGCGGATGGCGGGCAAGGCCATGATGGCATCGCCAACCCAATTTGTAGCGCGAATGAGGATTTTCATGGCTGGGCACCGCGGGCTTGAAGCACGCCGTTGATGGCGGCGAGGAATTCAGTCTCGCCGGAAATTTCCAAGTCGATGATGGAAACAAAAACGGGCAAGGCGGAAAAATGCACATCCTTCAGGTTCCGAGAATCTTTTTCAGTTGTCATCAGCCCTTTTGCGCCGACACCTTTCGCAGCTTGATCGATAGCTTGCACGTCTTCGAGTGTATAGCGGTGATGGTCGGCAAAAAACATGTGGCCAGCGGGCATTATGCCCCAGCGCTGCAGGTCGCGCACGAAGGCTTCTGGATTGCCGATGCCACAAAAAGCAAAGAAGGGGCCGCTGCCAAGATCGGCGACGGTTTGCAGTGAGCTCACCTCGCTGCCGATGCGGCGAAAACCGAGTAAACGAGTCGAGCCGGCAAAGATCGGCAAGTCCGACAGGCGCTGGATGGCCTCTTTGGCCCCGGCGGCATTTTCGGTGCGAGTGAAGATGATGATTCCGGCGCGGGTTAATGCGGAGAGCGGTTCGCGCATTGGCCCAGCGGGAAGCAACGGTTGAGCCATGGGGCGCGAGGCGTCCATCAACACGATATCGAGGTCGCGCACTAATTGAAGATGTTGGAAACCGTCGTCTAACAAGAAGATATCGATGGCCTGGTGTGATTCGATGCGTTGACCTTCGGCAAAGCGATTTTTGCCTACTCCAAAGATTACGCGATTTTGCAAGCGTGAACTCATCAACTCGACTTCATCGCTGCTACCGGCGGTCCCGCGATAACCGCGGGTGAGAATGGCTACGCGCTGGCCTTGGGCCACAAGTTTTTCCGCCAGCCAGATTACCAGAGGAGTTTTGCCGGTTCCCCCGACTGATAAATTGCCTACACTGATGACCGCGGCTCTCAGGCGTTTTTGTTTTCGCCAGCCGCTGGCGTAGAACCGTGTACGAATCGAAACGCCGATACCGTAGAGTTTAGAAGCGGGCCACAACAAAATGCGAAGAGGCCGCGAAAGCTTCATTGCCGCGGCACACCGTGCTCATTCAAGTATCCCGAAATCACCGCGAGTGCCCGATCCGTAGCTCCACGACTGTCTTCCACCAGTGCGCGCGCGGTCTGGCCCATGGCGCGCATGCGATCAGGGTCGCGGAACAATTCGATCCACGCGACGCCGGCGTCCTCAGGGCTTTCCACTTGAACGGCTGCACCCGCGGAAACGAAACGCGAGGCCATTTCCGAGAAGTTTTCCATGGAAGGGCCAAAAACCGGAATTTTCCCAAAGGCGGCGGGCTCCAGAATATTATGGCCGCCGGACGGGACGAGCGATCCACCTACGAAAACGCCATCGGCGCAACGATAGATGGAGGCCAATTCTCCGATGCTGTCGAGCAGCAGCACGGTGACGTCTTTTGGTATCACTGTGGTGGTGGTGCCGGAGCCGGCGCTCGCACCATTTGATGAAGTTTGAATCGGTAATTGCGAGCGGCGCAGAAATGTACGGCGCGATTCGTGGATGAAGTCGGCGGCCGCTTCGAACCGCTCGGGCTTTCGCGGAGCGAGTACCAGCAGCGCATTTGGATATTCTCCTTGCAGGGTGCCGAAGGCTATGAGGGCCAAGGGTTCTTCGGTGGCTACTACGCTGCCTGCGACGATTACCGGAGTGCGGTCGGTTCTCGACACTTCTGCTTCCAGCCAATTTGAAACGGGCGTGGGCCCGGGAAGGTCCAGATCGTATTTGAGATTGCCGCTGGCTCGAACGCGATCAGCAGGCGCACCGAGAAAGCGGATGCGTTCGGCGTCTTTTTCGCTTTGCATCAGGAACATGCTGGGATCGGCGAGACCACGCTTGAGAAAAGGACGCAGGAAAAATCCGAAGGCTCCGAGATATTTCTGATAGCGAAGTAAGGATCGATCGGAGATGCGGCCGCTGACGAAGATTACCGGAATGTTGCGACGACGGGCCTGACGTAGAAAGTTAGGCCAGATTTCGGTTTCAAGGATGATGACGAGGGAAGGTTTGATGGCATTCAAGGCGCGACGAACACAGAATGCCCAATCCAACGGGAAGTAGATGACGGCGTCAGCGAAGGGCATGCGTTCACGAGCCAAGGCATTTCCGGTGATGGTGGTTGTAGAAATTATTAATTGGCGGTCCGGATATGTTTCCTTCAATTGGCGGGCTAAAGATATTCCAGAGAGGACTTCACCGACAGAAACAGCGTGCAAAAGAATTGCACCTTGGCGATTTGTGTCTTGTTTCAAAGAGAGATCCGAAAAGCCCAGACGCTCGGGAAGATTTGAGAAGTATTTTCCGTGTCGCAGTCCCTGCACAAGCCAGTACGGCATGAGCACAAGAGCTGCGATAGCCAAAAAAAAGCTGTAGATGAAATACACTAAAAGCGGCTCCGGTCTTTTTACCCCGCAGATGTTAAAGTGTGCCAGCGCGGGGGGCAACCCCGTACATCGGCCTGGAATCGAAGGCGTCAGATGAGAAAAGTGTATTATAACTCGATGCGGAACTTGGCGACTCTATATCGTGCAGTTCCCTTTTTGGCCGCGTGTTTGATGGCCACGGCGTATGCGGGTGCGCAACAAACCGGAGGCCAGCGCGCTTCATTGAAAACAGCGTCGCTGGAAACGCATGAAGGGCTCACGATCTCCGCGCAACCCTGGACGGACGGGGCTTTATACAAGGAGAAATTTCCAAAGAAATCGCCGTTCGCCGCGGGAATCGTGGCAATGCACGTTGTCTTTCGCAATGATTCCAACGAAAGCATGAAAGTTAGCCTGGATCATATTCGTTTATCGTTCCAGGTTGATGAGGACAACCGGCAGGAATTGCAGGCTTTGACCCCGGCTCAGGTCGCCGATCAAGTCTTCAAGCCGGGCGGAAAAGACCCGTCGCAGTCGCGGTCAAGGATCCCGCTACCGGTAGGCGTGCCTCATAGCGGGAACGATAAACATTGGACAGAACTGGAACGGCAAGCGGAGAACGCAGGCGTTCCGGCAAACGTGATTGCTCCGCACAGCACTGTTCAAGGGCTTTTGTATTTCGATCTTCAGGGACAATCTGATTTATTGAATAGGGCACGATTGTATGTGCCAGACGTTCTTGTGATGGAGAATAATCGTTCGCTGACGTATTTTGAAATTGACTTGAGCAAGTCCGCCGGAAAATAGCGTTTCCTCTTTCTCTCGGATCAAATTTTATTCCACGCTGGAGTCGAAGAATAAACTCGGTTTGCGCGCACCGAAACGCTCGGCTACGATGAACATGTGCAAAACATTTCTGAAACTAACGGACGAATGTTAAGTCTTCTCGAAGAAATAAATCCAGAACAACGCATCGCGGCGGAAACCACGGAAGGACCACTGCTGATCCTGGCGGGCGCAGGCACCGGCAAGACCCGCGCGATCACTTATCGCATGGCCAATTTGATTGCCAATGGCGTTCCGTCCGACGCCATCCTCGCGGTAACCTTCACAAATAAGGCCGCCCAGGAGATGCGGACCCGCGTGTCTGATTTGCTATTGCGCGCGGGCGTGCCGCCGTCTTCTCCTTGGCTTTCTACCTTCCATTCTCTGTGTGCGCGGCTCTTGCGACGCGAAGCGTCGAATGCCGGGCTGCCGCGGGATTTCGTGATTTACGATGACGATGATCAACTCGCCGCGGTTAAGTTGGTGATGGCCACACTGAAAATTGATGAGGACGCGTTGACTCCCAGGCATGTACTGAGCCGCATCAGTCACGCCAAAAACCACGGAAACACACCGGAGTCGATGCGCGCCGAGGCTATCGACAAGAACGGACGACATGTGGCAGAGATTTTCGAAGCCTATGAAAAGCAATTGAAGCAAAGCGCCGCACTTGACTTTGATGACCTGCTGCTGCGAACTGTAAAGCTACTGCGCGACTCTCCGCAGGTGCGCGAGAAGTGGCAGGCGCGCTTTCAATATATTCTGGTCGACGAGTATCAAGACACCAATCGCGTGCAATATGACTTGCTCCGGCTGCTGACCGGGGCGAAACATAATTTGTGCGTGGTGGGCGACGAAGATCAGTCCATCTACCGTTGGCGTGGCGCGGATGTTTCGATTCTGCTGAGTTTTTCGCGCGATTTCCCGGACGCCAAGGTGATCAAGCTGGAGCGCAACTACCGCTCCACACAGCAAATTCTGGACGCCGCTGGCGCGGTAGTGGGCAACAATCCCGAACGCCTCGGCAAAATCCTTAGCGCCGAAAATGGCGAAGGTGCCAACCTGCGTTATTTCGAAGCGCGCGACGCGCAGACCGAAGCGGAATTTGTGGCTGGGGAGCTGGAACGCATAATCGGCGACGATCCCTCGCAGACGTGCGCGGTGGAATACCGCACCAATTTTCAATCGCGAGCGTTCGAAGAGGCTTTTCGGCGGCGTGGATTGCGCTACAAGCTGGTGGGAGGTTTCAGTTTTTATAATCGCGCGGAAGTGAAGGATACGCTCGCGTATGTGCGGCTGGCGATGCATCCGGATGATGATGTGTCGCTGCTTCGGATACTAAATGTTCCGCCGCGCGGGATCGGAAAAACTACGTTAGACGCTTTGCACGAAACGGCCAGAGCAGCTGGCTCGTCCCTGTGGGCGGCGATCGGCAAGTTTATTTCGGGAGCCGCGGGCGGCCGCGCGGTCACGCCGTTGCGGGTATTTCAGGAAATGATCGCGAAGTTGCAATCCGCGCTGAAAGAAAAACAACCTGCGGATTTTCTTCGCATCGTGCTGGACGAAACGGGTTATATGGATATGCTCAAGGATCGCAATACACCTGACGACGTTGCGCGCATCGAAAACCTCGAGGAACTGACGCGTGCAGTGGCTGAAAGCATGGATGCGGGCGAAACTTTTGCGGATTTTTTGGATGCTGCCGCGCTGGTTAGCGACGCCGATTCCTTTGAAGGCAAGCCGGGTGTCACGCTGATTACTTTGCACAGCACCAAGGGGCTAGAGTTCGATCATGTGTTTTTGACGGGGCTGGAAGAAGGCATTTGCCCGCACAGCCGCTCGCTAAATGAAGAAAAAGGCATCGAAGAAGAGCGTCGGCTTTGTTACGTGGGGATGACGCGGGCGCGGAAATCGCTGACGCTTAGCCGCGCCGTCTATCGGCGCGTTTTTGGGAATGAACAACAGATGCGGGCGTCGATCCAGTCCAGGTTTCTAACGGAAATTCCCACCGAGCTGGTCGATACGGTTCGAGGATCCATGTCGGAAATCGGCGAGAAAAGGCGTTACGAGCTTGACCCGGAAT
The DNA here is from genome assembly GCA_035603415.1 of Candidatus Acidiferrales bacterium. Classification (GTDB taxonomy): domain Bacteria; phylum Acidobacteriota; class Terriglobia; order Acidiferrales; family UBA7541; genus Acidiferrum. The sequence continues at coordinate 11,323 of DATNKL010000050.1, read as the reverse complement.
ATTCCTATTCGTCGGAGGAATTCTTGCAGCGGGTACGAACCGGACCGAGGCCGGTGACATCGTCGCAGCGACGACAAAGTAGTTCGAGTTCTTTCACTCGGCCGCCGTTAAGGCGAGGAGTAGATGCTAATCCGATGTTAGGGCGAAAAGTTCGGCACCCGACGTACGGTACCGGAACGGTTGTGGGCGTGGAAGGCGACGACGAAGACCGGCGCGTGTCGGTGAGTTTTCCGGGCCGTGGGACAAAAAAATTTATCGAGCGCTACGCGCAACTCGAACTCGCATAAGATTTGGCGCCAAGCCACACCGCATTGTTGCGTCTACTGCCTTGGCAAGGTACATTGAGGCGCAAGCAGCCTTCCATCCTCGTCGCGCGAATTGGATCCCTCTTGGTCCAATCGATCCGGGGAACCAAAGAGCGATCGGAGCGTATGCGTGGCAACAGATATCTTCCGCTGCAAGAGCATCGATCAACTGTTGTCGGATTCTGAGAACGCCGAAGTTGGACTAAAAAAATCGTTGGGCTGGGTCAGTCTGACAGCGTTGGGAATCGGCGCGGTGATTGGGTCGGGAATTTTCACGGTGATCGGCACGGCGATCGCCGGGCAGCAACTGCAAGCATCGTCCATCCTGAATGCTCCCCTTCTTGAATATTTGATTCACCATTCGGCCTCGTTTGGGCGGCCGGGCGCTGGGCCAGCGATTGCATTGTCGTTTGTGCTGGTTGCGATTGTCTGCGGGTTTGCTTCGGTGTGTTACGCGGAACTGGCTGCGATGATTCCCATCGCCGGGAGCGCGTACACCTACACGTACGCCACCATGGGTGAATTGGTTGCGTGGATTATTGGCTGGGATTTGATTCTGGAATACGCGGTGAGCAACATGGCGGTGTGCGTGGGATTTTCGGCGCACATCGTGGACCTGCTGGATTTTTTTGGTATTCATCCGAATCCGAGATGGATTTCTCCGGCTTATTTGCCTACGGGGATGTCGGACTTTCAAGGGAACATGCTGCTTGATCCGGGGTGGCATTTTGGATTTAATTTTCCGGCGTTTCTGATTGTCATGCTGCTCACCATAATTTTAATTCGCGGAATCCGGGAATCGGCGAGCGCGAACAACGTGATGGTGTTGCTAAAAATTACAGCCATCCTGGTCTTTATTACGTTTGCCGCGCGCCTGGTGCATCCCGCGAACTGGCATCCATTTGCGCCTAATGGATGGCCGGGTATTTTGACGGGCGGCTCGATCGTTTTTTTTACGTACATCGGGTTCGATTCGGTCTCCACAGCCGCGGAAGAATGCAAACGGCCGCAACGCGATTTGCCGATCGGGATAATTGCGACATTGATTGTGTGCACGCTGCTGTACATCGGGGTGGTGGTGGTGTTGACCGGACTAGTTCCCTGGCAAACGTTGTTGGATGATGCCGCACCGGTAGTAAACACGTTAAAAAAGTTGCATTTCTCCGGTGTGCGCCTAGTAGTGCTGATCGGCGCGCTGCTGGGGATGATTTCATCGTTGCTGGTTTTTCAGTTGGGGCAAGCGCGCGTGTGGTTTGCGATGTCTCGCGACGGATTATTGCCAAGGATTTTCAGTCGGGTGCATCCGAGATTTCAGACTCCCGATTTTTCGACTTTGATGGCGGGCATTGTCGTCGGCATTCCAGCGGGCTTGCTGGATATCGGAACGCTGGCGGATTTATCAAATATTGGCACGCTTTTTGCGTTCGCTTTGGTGGCGGGAGGAGTCTTGATTCTGCGTTATCGCGAGCCGGAACGGCGTCGGGCATTTCGGGCTCCGGGAGGGCCGATAGCGCCGATCCTCACGATCTTGACGTGCCTGCTGTTGATGGCGGGGCTGCCGATCACCAACTGGATTCGTTTCTTTGTGTGGATGGTCATTGGACTTGTGATTTACTACAACTACGGGCGGAAGCGCAGCACCTTGCGAGCAGTAGCCCGACCATAAAGCATGAGTAAGGCACACTGAGACCGTATACCGTCATGTCACCTACGCGCTGTAGAACAACATTTCGTCGCATGCGGTTCATCAGTACAGCCGTGATCTTGGTGGTGTTTCCGCACAGCGCCAGCGGATGGGGCCGCAATGGCAACAAGTTGGTGGTAAATAAAGCCATCGATACTTTACCGGCAGAGATTCGCGCTTTTTTCGAATCCAACCGCGCGCTTTTGTCGCAACACGTCACCGATCCCCTCGATTCTCTTGCCACCAAGACGGCGGAGCGTCACAACCACTTTTTGTACCTCGATAAATACGGGCGTTTCCCTTACGACGCTCTCCCGCGAAACTACAAAGCAGCAGTCACTAAATATGGAAAGACCAAGCTGCAAGCCAATGGCCTGCTTCCCTGGCAAATTGGGGTGTACAGCGAAAAACTAACTGAAGACATGAAGACAGGTCATTGGGACGCAGCCAAACTCGACGCTGCCATCCTCGCCAATTATGTTGGCGAGGCCCACGACCCATTTAATACGACCGACGATTTCGATGGGCACCTCACGGGCCAAACGGGGATTAATGAACGCTTCGGCACCACGCTGATTGACCGCTACTCGTCCTTTTTTCCGATGCGGCCGAATGACGCCGCGTTCATCAGTGATCCAACGGACCACGCGTTTGAAGCCTGCCTGAGCTCGCACAGTTGGCTGGAAACAATTTTACTGGCGGATCGAAACTCCAAACGTGGCCAAAATTCCTATAACGATGAGTACTTCGATCACTTCTATAATGCGGCGGCGGTGACTTTGATACGACAGCTGTCCGATGCGGCAACGGACGTGGGTTCTTATTGGCTGACCGCGTGGGTCAATGCCGGGCGGCCGCAACTTCCCCATTGAACCAGCAAATACACTCCAATCGGTTCTCGGCCGATTTCCTCGCGCTGCCGCAGGCTGAGTTGCACCTGCACCTCGAAGGTTCGCTGCAACCGGCGACGGTGTGCGCGTTGGCCGCAAAATATGGAGTTGCGGCATCCACACAAGAGGTGCTGCGCCGCTATGCGTATCGCGAATTTTTGGAATTTATTGAAGCCTTCAAGTGGGTTTCCTCGTTGCTTCGCGAGCCGGAAGATTTTGCGTTGGTGCTCCGCGACCTCGGCGAGGAATTGTTGGCGCAAAACGTCGTTTACGCCGAAATTACACTCTCCGTCGGCGTCATGCTATTGCGCCATCAATCGACTGAAAAAAACTTCGAAGCTATCGTTGGGGCCGTCGAATCGTTTCGTAGCCGCGGCCTGCAGCTTAACTTTGTCTTCGACGCTGTTCGTCAATTGGGAGCAGATGCGGCTATGAAAGTCGTGGAAGCCTCCGCGCGCTGCGGCTCAAAATCCATCGTGGCATTCGGGATTGGCGGCGACGAATTGAGTATCCCGGTCAAGGAATTCCAGGCGGTATACGAAAAGGCAGGGGGCATAGGCCTGCACAAACTAATGCACGCCGGGGAAATCGGCGGCCCGGAAGAAATTCGCCAGGCCATCGAACTGCTGGGCGTCGAGCGTATCGGGCACGGTATAGCGGCTGTACATGATCCATCGTTGATGGATCTACTGGCCGAACGACGCATCCCTCTGGAAATTTGTCCGCAGAGCAACATCAGGACCGGGGCGCTGGCGAAGCAATTGGGCCTTGCTACAGCACAAATCGAGCAGCACCCGTTGCCGCAGCTATTTCGTCACGGGATTCCAGTGGTGCTATCCACTGACGATCCGGCAATGTTTCACACGAACCTGCGATCCGAATATGAAAACGCACTTCGAATGGGATTGGAGGAAGCGGAACTAAAGCGCATCGCGAAAATGAGTTTCGAATACGGATTCATCAGTGAACACGACAAGGTCGCGCTCCAGCGCCCTCCGAAAGCCACATCCGCATTGAGCTCGTCTCAAGCCGTGCAGAAGAAGTGAGTGCGCGGATAAATCTGGGAATATTCAGGACCCACCCGTCACGGCAGGTAAACCCTCGAAAATCGAGGGTGGGGCACTCCCCGCGTTTTCTTGATTTGCGCTGGCGGCATGAACGTGAATGTTACAATTGGCGAATGAAAGCACACGTATGGGTTATGCCAAAACGCACCGTGCTCGATCCTCAGGGGCAAACGATACAACACGCGCTCGCGAGCTTGGGTTATGACGAAGTAAAAGATGTCCGGCAGGGGAAATTTTTCGTTCTGGACCTCGGCGGCTGGACGCGCGAAGAGGCTCAGTGCCAACTTGAGCGCATCTCGAAGGACGTACTAACCAACCCGGTCATTGAAGAATACCGCTTCGAAATTATCGACTGAGTCAGCAAGTCAGAGGCGGCGCAAGCATTGCCCCAATACACATAACCTCATTCGCGACATGTCTCTCTGATATCGCCTGCATTTTTTTTCTGCATGATAACCTTGAAGTATAAACAGGAGCCACTTTCATGTGCGGCATTGTCGGTTATATTGGGCCTAAAAAAGTTGTTCCGGTGATTATCGAGGGACTGCGGAAGCTGGAATACCGTGGCTATGACTCGGCTGGCATCGCGGTAGTCACGAAGGACGGCAAGCTCGAAATTCGCCGTGCAGCAGGCAAGCTGCGTAACTTGGAAGAAGCGATTGCCAAATCTCCCATCGAAGGCACCTACGGCATCGGGCACACGCGATGGGCTACGCACGGGAGACCGACGGAGGAAAACGCTCACCCGCACCGCGATTGCAGCGGACAGATCGTGGTCGTTCACAACGGAATTATCGAGAATTACCTGGAGTTGAAAGAACAACTGCAACGCGAAGGCCACAAATTCGTAACGGAAACCGACACCGAAATCGTGGCACATCTGGTCGAAAAACATTCCGCTAACAACACGCCACTGGAAGAAGCGGTGCGGAAGTCGCTGAAGGAATTGCGCGGCATTTACGCTTTGGTGTTTTTGTCTGCTAAAGAACCGATGAAAATCGTGGCAGCACGCCTGGGCCCACCTTCGGTAATCGGCATCGGGGACGGCGAATATTTCGTAGCCAGCGATATTCCCGCGCTGCTGGAACACACCCGTAACATGTTCTTTCTTGCGGATGGCGACATCGCCGTCCTCACTCGCGACGGCGTCAACGTCATGGATCACGACGGACGCGCCGTCGAACGCCCCACCCAGCACGTCGCCTGGGACCCCATCATGGTGGAAAAGGGCGGCTACAAGCATTTCATGCAAAAAGAGATTTTCGAGCAGCCCCGAGCGGTGCGCGACACGCTACTCGGGCGAATTTCGCAAGACACCGGAAAAATCTTCCTGGATGAAATGAAAATCTCCGAGGAGCAATTCCGCACGTTTGAAAATGTGCGCGTGGTCGCTTGCGGAACCAGCTGGCACGCCGGGCTGGCTGCCAAATTCATGATCGAGCGCCTCGCGCGCATTCCCGTGGAAGTCGACTACGGCAGCGAGTTCCGTTATCGCGACCCCATTTTGGACTCCAAGACGTTGACCGTGTGCATCAGCCAATCGGGAGAAACCGCCGACACGCTAGCCGCGCAACGCGAAGCCAAACTGAAAGGCTCGCCTACGGTGGCCATCTGCAACGTCATCGGTTCGATGATTACGCGTGAAGCGGCAGGAACTATTCCGACGCACGCGGGGCCGGAGATCGGCGTGGCCTCCACCAAAGCGTTCACGGCGCAGCTCACCGCGCTATTTCTACTGGCCGGTTATCTTGGCCAAGTACGCGGAAAAGTTAGCTCCGCATGCGCCATTAAACTGATGCAGGAGATCACTCGCATTCCGCACAAAATGGAACGGGTGCTGCAAACGGACGAAAAAGGAATTTATGAAAATCTCGCTCGCCAGCTATTTCGCTACGGCGATTTTCTCTACCTCGGGCGCGGCATTCATTACCCCATCGCGCTGGAAGGCGCATTAAAGCTTAAAGAGATTTCCTATATCCACGCGGAAGGCTACCCGGCCGGGGAAATGAAGCATGGGCCTAACGCATTGATCGATGAGAATCTTCCGGTGGTGGTGCTGGCCACTCGCGATGAGAGCGATCCTGATTCCATGACGCGGTATGAAAAGAGCGTGTCGAATATTCAGGAAGTAAAAGCGCGGGATGGCATTGTAATCACTATCGCGACGGAGAACGATCATCTGGCGCGCGCGGCTTCTGATCACATCATTGAACTGCCGCCGGCGCCGGAATTGCTTTCTCCGTTGCTGGAAATTATTCCATTGCAGTTGCTGGCTTACCACATCGCAGTCAGGCGAGGATGCGACGTGGATCAACCTCGAAACCTGGCGAAGTCGGTGACCGTCGAGTGATGCAGCTGTGGACCCGAGAAAGAAAGACCGGGTTCATAACTCAATTGCAAACCAGGGACATCCGTCGGTGACGATGGCTCAGATGACGATGGCTCAGATATCGATACCTTCTTAAAATTTCCGCTAGAATAAAAAGCATGGTTCAACGATCGGTACGTGGCTGCGTGTCTGTCTTCGTATTGTGTGTTCTTCTGGGGCTTTCCGCGTATGCAAGCAGCGTTGAGCAAGCTGCTGATAACCCTACAGCGACGCTGAAAGCGATTCACGCTGTGGGTGTTAAACATTTGAGTGAGGATCAAGTCAAAGCGCTCGCAGGGCTAAGCATCGGGAGCGCTGTTGGGAAGGAGGACTTGCAAGCGGCGGCGGATCGTCTGGTGCAAACCGGGCTGTTTTCTAATGTGAACTATGCGTTTCAATCCAAAGACGACGGCTTGTATCTCACGTTTAAGTTAGTTGAGGCACCAAGAATTCTGGCTTACTTCGACAATATTCCGTGGTTTACGGATGGGGAGCTAGCGGAGGCCATCCGCAAAGTTTTGCCCTTCTACGACGGCACCGTGCCGGAAGGTGGCGCAACCGTCGATCAAGTGGCCTCCATCGTCACTGATCTAATTGCATCACGGGGAATGAATACCAAGGTTGAATATCAGGTCATCAGCAATCCGCTGGGCGAAGGCACCGTGCAGGAGTTTCGCATCGCGGATGTGGTGCTGCAAATCGCGAAGATAGAATTTGGGGATCCCGGGCTGGCAGGATCGAAGGAGTTGCAACAGCATCTCGGCGAAGTGCAAGGAAAAACATATTCGCGGATGGTCATAGATTTATTTTTGGCCGAACAGGTAAAGCCTATTTATCTGCAGAAAGGCTTTTTAAGAGCAAAACTTGGTCCGCCTGAAATTCGGCTCAGTGGCAATCCAAACCAAAAGCTGCCTGACCACATTCCAGTCTTTGTGCCTATCACGCCGGGACCTGTTTACCGATGGATGGGCGCGCAATGGAGCGGGAACTCGGTGCTATCAGGCTTCACCATGAGTGCTTTAATCGGCCTCAAGGCCGGCGAGGTAGCCAACGGAATGGAAATTGAGGCAGCGTGGACGCGACTGCAGGAAGAATACGGACACCGCGGTTACCTTGAGGCGAAAATCGAACCGGTGGCCGAATATGACGATCAGGCGCACACCGTTTCGTACAGGATCAATATCTCTGAGGGGCGGGTATATAAGTTTGGGAAATTGGTTTTGACGGGAATGTCACCCACCGGCGAGAAGCGCCTGCGTGCGGCTTGGCCAATTTTGAGCGGAGATGTTTTCGACAAGGCGAAGTATGAGGACATTCTTCTGAAACTGCAGGTCCATAAGGAGCAGATTTTTGTCGATTTGCCGGTGCATTTCGAGTCGGTGGGACACTGGCTGCAGACCGATCCCGAGACTGGCATGGTGGATGTGCTGCTCGATTTCAAGTGAAGCAGTACAGTGCTCGCCGGAGTTATTTAGATTGTCGGTGGGATATACTCGATTGGTATGGGAAACGCGCTAGTTAGAATTCGTGAGAGCGAACAAAGTTCGCTCACCGCAGCGCAAAAGGAAGAGCAGCTACTCGCTCGTCTGGCGGACTGTGGCTCGATCATCGTGGCCCTTTCTGGCGGGGCAGACTCTGCATACCTGGCGTGGGCGGCGGAGCGGGCGTTGGGCGAAATGGCGCTCTCCGTCACAGCGCTTTCACCGAGTTTTTCGGCCTACGACCGCACCATGGTGGAGGATTTTGTTTCTAAGTTACGCGTGCGTCATGAATTTGTCGAAACACACGAGATGGATAATCCGGCGTACCGGGCGAATGCGGCAGATCGCTGCTATTTCTGCAAGGATGAACTGTTCGAGGTGCTGGATAAGTTGGCCGTTGAGCGAAAGTTCGAAGCGGTTTGTTATGGAGTGAATGCCGACGATACGTCGGATTTCCGGCCAGGTCATCGAGCAGCGAGCGAACACCGGGTCCTGGCTCCGCTGCTGGATGCGCGTCTGACAAAAGCTGAAATTCGAATGCTCTCTGGGCGCGCTGGATTACCGACCTGGGACCGCCCAGCGTCGGCCTGCCTGTCTTCTCGACTACCGTACGGAACGGAAGTGACACCGGAGCGGCTTGCGCTGGTGGAGCGGGGTGAATCAGCCTTGCGAGAGCTGGGATTCCGCCAGTTCCGCGTACGTTTACATGACAACCTGGCGCGTATTGAGATCAGTCCGGAAGAAATGCCACTGGCACTTTCCGAAGATATGGCGGCAAAAATGGCGCAAATGTTGAAAAATGCCGGCTTCACTTATGTGGCGCTGGATCTCGAGGGTTACCGCCAAGGGTCTCTGAATGAGAGCATTACAAAAGCTAACCACTCCGCAGTCAAAGTGCAGCCCGGAACATAATTCCCTTTTCCTACGTATCCATAATAGGTACAAGTATTAAGCCATCAGCGCAAGGCAGGCTTTTCCTTTTCAAGGAGACCCGTGACGAGTGCATACAAGCATGTCTTTCACGCTGTAGTAGCTGCGGCGGTTTTCGCGCTCGCGGGTTGCTATGCGGGGCCGGGTGTCAGCGGCTCGTTCGATAAGACTTTTACCGTTACCGGTCACACGCGATTGGAACTGAACAATCCTTCGGGCGACGTCGAGGTTACCGGGAGCGCCGATGGGCAGGTTCACGTGCACGGCGATGCGCGCGCCAGCGGCATGGGTTTTGACAAGCCTCAAGAGCGGCTGAATGAGACGCTGGCGGATCCCGGAATTGAGCAGAGGGGCGAAACTATTCGGGTCGGAAAACATTTCTCGAACATGCGGAATTTGAGCATCACATACAAGATCGAAGTGCCGCATGACACGGAAATGAATTTGAGCGTGGTGTCGGGCGCGCTGCACATACGAAATGTGCGTGGGCCGATAACGACGCAGGGAGCCTCGGGCTCCATACACGTGGAACAAATTGAACGGGACGCGCAACTCACATCCATGAGCGGATCGGTGGATGCCAGTGATGTCGGGGGCGATGTGCGCGCGTCAAGCGCTTCGGGCGAAGTGACCATCAGGAACGCGAAGGGCGATGTGCGCGCACATTCTCTTAGCGGCTCCGTGAAGGTGGTGAATCCCGGTGGGCGCGTGGAGACTGACGACGCCAGCGGGTCAATTGATATAGAGGGCGCCAAATTTGATGCCAAGGCCCATGATGTGTCCGGCGAAGTAATCATTCGCGGTGATCCTGGCGAACACGGGTATTGGGATCTTAAAACGGTGTCCGGAAGCGTGAATGTATATGTGCCATCCACTTCGAATTTTCGTTTTGCCGCGGATGCCATCTCGGGAGAAATTAGAGCCGACATTCCCATCGTAATCGAGGAGCAGGGGAAGCATTCGCTGCGCGCTCACGTGGGGAATGGCGGTGGGCGCGTGGAAGTGCACACAGTTTCAGGAGAAATTCACGTTAGTGGGGCAAATTAGGATTCTGGATCAGTCCTGTTACTGACAGTGGAACTGTCGTGATGAAGCGTTAATCAGTGAACCCTACATCGCCCGCCGCAGATACCTTAGAATCGAGACATGGCTCCAAAGCCCGGATTGCAACTAGCCATAGTGTCGGTCGCAATTTTGCTGAATTCAGGCAATGCCCAATTTTTGTGCGCGCAAAACGAGACTAAACCGAGTCCTCCTGCCCCCACACAAGAAAAGAAGCCGGCTCCCGAGAAAAACACCCCGCCTGCAAAGGCTCCAACTGCAGCTGAAGAGCTGCAGCAATCGATTGTGAACGCTGGAAATGACCGGGCCGCGCTGGTGCGCAACCTGGAAGCGTACCTCGTAAAATATCCGGAATCACCACAAAGGCCGCAAATTTATCGTGCGCTGGTGGAAGCCAGCTTACAGCTTCGGGATAATGCACGCGCGGCAGGTTATGCGGAGCGCGTCGTAGCGCTCAGTCCCGAAGACATGTCGATCACGCTGGTAGCAATTCAACTACTCCAGCGCAGTGGGGACGAGGCGGGGCTGCGCCGTGCAATTAGTTATGCCGGGCGGGTGCTGGCGTTTGTGGACCGAACCGGGCTGGATGAGAAATCGCCAAAAATGTCGCCTGAGGAATGGCAGCAGGCAAAGGCGCGTGACCGCGCTTCGGTATTGCAATTGCGCGGAGAGATATACCTAAAGCTAAAAGATAACGCGGCGGCACAGAAGGATTTTGAAGCTAGTTATGCGGTGTTGCCTACGGCGGGAGCAGCTGAAAAACTGGGAGAAGTAGCGGAGATGAAAAAAGACTTGGCTGCGGCTATTGAGCAATACGCACGAGCATTTGCACTGGCCGATAGCGGGAATCCTGGCGTGAGCCGCCGAGAAATTCGCCGAAAGATAGGGAATGTGTGGCGGCTGGCGCATGGTTCCGATGACGGGCTCGGCGAGAATCTGTTGCGCAGTTATGACGAAGTTTCGCAAGCGACAAGCGCGGTTAAAACCAAGAAAAATTCGGGAGCGCGAGAAGTTTCCGAATTTACGCTACGAAAAGCGCCGGACGGAGCGCCTTATCCGCTGGCCGGGAAAAAAGGCGAAGTGCTGGTAGTGAGTTTCTGGGCTACCTGGTGCGGCCCATGCAGAGCGCTGGAGCCACAATTGGAGCGGGTTGCGGCGCATTTTAAGGGAACCGAGAAGATTTCGTTTCTGGAAGCGGATTGCGATGAAGATGAAAGCCAGGTTGCTCCGTACCTGGAAGAAGTTAAGCCGCAGATCCCGGTGGTCTTCGCGGATGGTCTCGATCATTTGTTCGGTGTGAATTCCCTGCCGACCGTGGTGGTTATCGATCGCGGCGGAAAAGTTGCGTACCGGGCAGAGGGCTTTGCCGAGGAAACGTTCGAACGTGATCTAACGGCTGCAGCAAGTCAGGCTCTTCAGGCTATGGTTACGACACTGCCCCGTGGGACTGCTGCTCCGTAGGCTTGGACTTCGGATACTTCTCGGCTATTTCGCGAGCGGCGACGATGGTATTCACGTGGATCGCCACGGTATCTT
>DATNKL010000030.1:0-2096 GCA_035603415.1 Candidatus Acidiferrales bacterium | reverse complement strand
TGTTCTTGTTCCGTACGAGCGAATAGACATTGAAGCCGGTTGATCCCGACAATCCGGAAGCGAGATGGGTGGAAAAATCGAAGGGGGCGCTGCTGCTCACTCATGAAAGGGACAAAGATTTCTTTCGTCGGATAGAATTTTAACGTGGCGCTCACTAAGCGCAGAGAAGGACCATAAGATGCCCGTTAAGCAAGGAGACTTGGAACTGCTGCGGCATCCGGTTTCTGTGGAGCTGCTGCAATCGAAAATACCGGCGCGCTTGGCTTACGTGTGGATGGACGGAACGCCGCGAGTGATACCGATCTGGTTCCACTGGAACGGGCGAGAGTTCGTGATGGCGAGTCCACCGAAAGCGCCGAAATTAAGAGCGCTGGCAAAGAATTCCAAAGTGTCGTTCACGATCGACGACAACAGTTTTCCGCACAAGGTGTTATTGGTGCGCGGCACTGCGCGCCTTCACTCCGTGGAAGGAATCGTGCCGGAATATGCCGCGGCGGCCGAGCGCTATTTCGGGCGCGAGCAGGGGCAAGCCTGGGTGAAACAGCTTGGTGGGTTGATTAAGAGCATGGTGCGCATCACGGTCACGCCGGAATGGGTCGGCCTGTTGGATTTTCAAACGCGCTTTCCAAGCGCGTTGTCGCCCTGAACCACAAGATCAAAGCACTCACTCGCGTCAGAACCACTCACTGCGGTAAGCGAACCACCAACACGCCACGCCGATGGGCAAGGTGGCGGCGACGGCCCACCAAAAGGGCAAGGCTAGGTCGGCGAGGAGCCCGACGACCGTGAAGGTCATCCAGAAGACTTTGCGCTGCATGGAATTATTTTAGCAGTGTGCATGTGACGGAAGGTGGAGTGAAAAGGGTGCGCGCTCGCAATTATTAACCGCGAAGCGCGCGGCACCCGCTGCGTGTGCCGGTCTAAGACCGGCCACTACAAGGCAGCGGAAGTTTTGCAGCCGCCCGGAAAGGCGGCGGCTACCTTAGGCGGGCTTTTTTTCGCTGCGGGCTTCGATGTATAGCAGTTGGAAAATTGTGCCGTTGCCGTTCGGTTGAACTCCGACGATGTGTTGTTTCTCTTTTGTGCCGGCTTTGAAGAGCATGCCGCCTTTCTCCGGTTTGTCGTCACCGCAGGTGAGCTTTGTAGATTTGTCGTCTTCGACTTCTTTGGCGGGCGGCGGATTTGTGCAATCGAGGACCGGCCCATACTTCGTCAGAGCTTTCTGATAATACTCGGCAACTTTTCTTGGCGTGTCCTTCGACTCCATCTTCAGAACCACGAGCTTAAACCCGAACGAGCTGCCCCACAGGCCTAGCTTCGCCGCTGAGCTGTCGTCCTTATCCGTATCCTTGTGCGGTATTGCACCCGGATAAATGGGGAGGCCCACTTCTTTGGCGGTGGCGCGAGCGCTAACAAGCAATCCCGCATCGGTGTCTGGGCCCTGCACAGTGACGGAGAAATCTTTGTCTTTAGCCTCTTGCGCACGCAGCGAATTCGCCGCTAGCCCGACCATTCCCGCCAGCGCGAGTATGGGCGCGCAAAAAGTCAGAATTCCTTTACCGCATAGTCGTGCGTTTTGATCGCTCATCTTGGCTCCTTGATCGCACACAAGGTACGGCCATTGCGCGCGTAAAGTTCCACGTATTCGACGACGGAAGCCGGCCGCGATGTTTACAGGGATCTCAGGAATTCAATGATGGCTTCCTGGTCGGGCCGTTTCAATTTTTCAAATTGCTGCGTCACATTGCTGGCTTCGCCACGGTGGCGTTTGATGGCGTCGAGAAATGTCAGCGACGTGCCGTCGTGCATCAATCGCGGACGCAAGCGCACTCCCCACAACGGGGCGGTACGGATTTTGTTGCGGCTGCTCTCAAAATCCTGTTTCGAGAGATAGCCGGACATTTGCTGGAAGACTTTGTGACCGTAATGTTCGCGCGTTGCCTGCAGGATGCCATCACCGGTGCCCACATTATGCATCAGGAAATCGCCGTAGGGATGCAGCGTGACGGAGCCGAGCTGCGAAGGAATGGTGAACGTGTCGCCGTTGATTTTTGTGCCGGCGGGAGCGGTGGTCAGCGTTGCGACGTGACACGTCG
>DATNKL010000155.1:0-41469 GCA_035603415.1 Candidatus Acidiferrales bacterium | reverse complement strand
CTCCGAGTTGGTGCTCGCCGGAGATTTGATGGGATTTGCTTACGTCGGACTCGTGGCGGTCGGCAGCATTTTTATAATTGCCATTCTGAAAAACTGGCGCAACGGCGTTTATTTCTTTTTTTTCTGGCTGCTCTTCGAGGATTCTCGCGGAGTCTTTTTGTGCACCGGCGGCGCCGCGCTCATCATCGTAATTGCCTTCATCTGGGGAGCGCCTTGGCGCCAGCGCGAGGTCTTACGCGTTTTCCGCACCGTGCAGCGCGCTGCGCTTGCTATCGCTCTCGCCGTCGTCGCGTTGTTCTTTGTTTTTCCGGATGCGCTGTTAGCTCGCCTCCGTTTACCAAGTCTTACTCTTTCCTCGCAATTTGCTAACCCATCTGCCCCGGCGGGGAACCCTCGACTCCGGCCACGTTAGTGCGTATTGCCGTAATTTCCCCCTTTCTGGACCGCCGCCACGGTACCGAGCGATGCATCGTCGAACAATTGGAGAGATTCGCCGCCGAGCCCGGCGTCGAAATTCACATCTACGCGCAGCGCGTTGACGACTTGCGGGGCGTTACGTCTCATAAATATGCAGCGGCGACAAAATCAGCCGATCATGCTGAAGGAACGAAACTACCCAATCGCCTGTTTTGGCACAAAGTGCCCTCGATCCCCGGCCCACATTTGCTGCGATATATTTTTTGGTTTTTCGCCAATCGCATGTGCCGTTGGTGGGATGGCGCATTCCGCAATTCGCGCTACGACCTCTTATATTCGCCAGGCATTAACGCTACTGACGCCGACGCCATTAGCGTCCATGTCGTATTCCATGAATTCTACCGTCAGGTTCTGCCGCAATTAAATTTCCGGGCGACTCCGCTCACCGCTTGGCCGCGCCTGGCACATCGACGCGCCTACTACCGGCTGATCATGGCACTCGAAAACCGAATTTATCGTCGCCCCCCAGTTTCACTGGCGGCGATATCCGCTTCGGCTGCCGGGTTACTGGAAAAATATTTTCACCCTGCCGATACGCGCGTAATTCGTTACGGCGTGGATGTGCAGGCGTTTTCTATTACGCGCAGGCTTGCAGCACGCCCCGCCGCGCGCCAACACTTCCAACTATCTGAAGAAGATTTCGCGCTGTTGCTGATTGGAAATGATTGGAGAACGAAGGGCCTCGCCGCCCTGCTGCAATCTCTAGCGCTCCTCCGCGAATTACCATGGAAACTTCTCATAGTCGGCAGAGATGTCCGTGATCCCTACGACAAAATGATTCGAGATTTCGGTATCGCAAATCGCGTGACTTTTTTGCCTCCCTCTCCTGACGTCATGCAGTTCTACGCCGCGGCAGACGCGTACGTCGGTCCATCGCTCGAAGACGCTTACGGCTTGCCCATCATCGAGGCCATGGCCTGCGGCTTGCCGGTCATCGCCAGTTCGCGCGCAGGCGCCCATGAAATCATTACCGATGGGGATGACGGGATAATTTTGCGCGAGCCACAAAATGCAGAGGAGCTCGCCGCCGCATTGCGCTCTTTAATTACCAATCCGGCTCTATGCGCGGAATTAGGAGCGCGCGCGGCCCGCACGGCGCAGAACCACACTTGGGATCACAACGCAGAACGCACGTGGGAGTGGTTAAGCAAAGTTGCACGCAAAAAAAAAGCCCGCGCACCGGCCAATAAATCCTAGCGGGATTCCATCGACCCTAATTTTAAGATTTTTCTGCTTCAGCTCGGTGGACGACTGGCCGGAAACAACCCAACGGGATCGAAGAGCCCACAACCAGCCCCGCCAGACTTTGAACAGGTCGGAAAATATTTGGAAGAAGGTGCCAGAAAGAGACTGGCGGGTTGGGTAGCTCGCACACGACCCCTTGCGGAGCCGCTGTCCCCGCGCGGCCCCCAACCCGTTCTTAATAAATTACAGATGTGATGTGTTTGCCTCAATGGACCAGCCGACCCACTAGCGGCAGTACCCGCCAGCTAGTACTACTGTTTAGTTAAGCCAGTGCGCCGAATTTGCCAAGCTAACATGCAGATTACAAGCCACTTAGATCTGGCATTCGTTCGTCCTCGTACTCCGATCCGACATCATCGAAATGATTAGTGAGGAGCGACCACAGAAGTTTTTGCCGCCTCCGCGCCCTCCGTCAAACGCAACGTGACGGATTTCACCTCGCCGCTCCGCACCATCACGTTTTTCTCCCAAGTCGAATACAAAGCATGCGAGGAAGCGCGTAAATCATAGTTATCGCGGCGCAGCTTGACGATCGTAAAGCGGCCATGCACGTCCGTGCGTACCGCGTGAGGCGTATGTCCGCCGCCTGATTGATAAGTTACCACCGCGCCGGCCACCGGTTTGCCGCTGGGACCGAGAACTTCG
This sequence comes from Candidatus Acidiferrales bacterium, assembly GCA_035603415.1. Taxonomy (GTDB): domain Bacteria; phylum Acidobacteriota; class Terriglobia; order Acidiferrales; family UBA7541; genus Acidiferrum. Next base: position 39,102 of record DATNKL010000155.1, on the reverse strand, counting down.
CCGGTGAGCTCGGCACCATGCCCTCGCTGGGGAGCGCCATATACACAAGGCCCCGCAAAGGCCAACCCTAAAACGAATGCCAAGAAGGTAGGCACCAAAATGTTAAAAGAATGTCTCATGTCCGCACCGCTCCATGGATCCTCACACGAGTGTAGTACCATCCGGCGAGTAACCCGGCTCGCGTTACAAATCGTGTGTTGTGGTAACTAACTGTCTATCGGTACAGGCCGATGAGACGGTCTAATTGCCTGCGAGGCAGCTCTAGGCTCCAAGGGTCTGATCAATAAGCGCAAATAAAAATCTCGTAGGCTGCGGCTCTGCTGAACAAAATTACAGATGATTTATACGAGAGATGGAACGCGTGATCCCGCCCTGCCCAGTGACCGATTTCGCGGTAGGAAATCCCAGAAGCGGTCAAATCGCACGAAGTAGCAATAACCCTCCATCCAGATTGTGCCTTGTTTTGTGTATCTTCCACATCCACCGTGGGTGGGCAGGAAACTGCCATTCATCCGAGGGTATGAATACCACGGAAAACGCGGGGGAAAACGTGAGCGCTTCCACCGATTTGCAACACTGGCAATCCCGTTCCGCGCTGCTGTCCAGCGCCCGCGGCGGCGATCGCCAGGCGCTGGCCGAACTTGTCATGCCCTACGCCACCGGCCTATACCGCTCGGGTCTCCGGTTAACCGGCAATGCCCACGACGCCGAGGACGTTCGTCAGGAAACCTTGCTTAAGACCATGGCGCGCCTTGATCAGTTCACGGGTTCCCAAACCGGCCCCGGGGATGATCTGCATGCGTGGGTGTCGCGCATAGCCACGAACGCCTCCATCGACGTGATCCGGCGTCGCCGTGAAGGCAAAGTATTTTCCTTGGACCAGTCTGCCAGCTCCAATGAGCCTTGGGCAGCACAGATTCCTTCGGGCAAAGCCAATCCAGAACAAGGCTTTCTGCGCCGGGAATCCCGCCGCCTGTTGGCATCTGCTATCTCGCAACTACCACCAGACCTGCGCCAGGTGTGTCTGCTCATGGATGTTTTGAACTACTCTACCCAAGAAGTCGCCAACCTCGTCGGTGTTTCCAACGTGGCCGTGCGTTTGCGGCTATTTCGTGCCCACCGAAAGCTTCGCGAAAAATTGAATCAGAAATTCTCCCCGGCTCGCCGACACGCTGTGCGCGCCAGGGCTCAAACCTCGCAAAGTTGGAGAAGAAACAATCGGATACCCGCGCGTCAGGTCATTGGATTTGCCTGCGGCGGAGATTAATTCGCGAGCGCCCGAAGCGCGACCGTCGAAAATTACAGTTAAAATACCTCTAGGCCCTCGATGGAACGATTTTGGCAACGTCCCGAAACTTGCAGCAGAACTTGTAGCAGTCAGAGCGTCAGCGTAATTGACCGGGTTCAAAACCGCTCTTACGCGCCTGACCCTCGACCGCACTAATCTGCGCGCGAATTTGTTTTCTCTTCTCTTCCAGCGATTTCACTTGGTCTTCCACTGGCGTCATGTAATAACCACGATTCATATCGATTCCGCCCGAAGGGCTGGTGTTATCGGCCTTGAAATTTCGCAGCTGAGAAATTTTCTTGTCGATGGTTTCCAGTTGATTATTTAGTTGATGAAGGCGATCGCGGTAAGCCGCGGCTTGCTTGTCCCTGGCGCCCAACCCGGGCGCACTCTTCTGCAAGTTGTTCGATGACGGATTCGAATCGCCGCTGCCCGCCTTGCCGACCACGGAAATGGCCCCATCGCCGCCCACATTGGAAACCTCTTCGTTCGTCCAAACTTTCTTGGGCCTGGTTTTGGCCTTTTCTGTTGGCGTCTCCGCCGAACTTCCGGACGATTGCAGCGTGGGTTTTGCTGCGTCTGAAGTGGCCTGGCTGCCGGAAGTGGAGGATTGCCCTGCACGAAGAGACATGCCGCCACACAGAAGAAATCCTGCCATCAAGACGAGGAATTTCATAGCATCCCCCTTCATCTGTACCCTGGTTCAAATTGTAGGCGCGTATTTTCTAAGGGAGAGCTAATGTTGAGGACATGTTGCCGAAACGGCCATCGTTCACTTGGCCATTCGACTTGGCCGGTCACAAAATCCTATCGGCTGGCAACTCCGCCAGGTCTCAGCTCCTTCAATTCGGCTCGCACTAACTCTAAGGCCTCTTTGGGAGTGCCCACTCGGCGATAGTTCGAATAAAACGTGCGCTCATGCAGCGAAAAACTCGAGAGAAATTTGCGGCCATCGAAGTCGTATTGCGAAAAGGAAGGCAGCCACAGCCCCGGCACCATTTCGTAGCGCTCCTGCATGAAACGGCTTCCCCTGTAGACTCGCGCTAAAAATAGGCCCAGGGAAATATCCTCGGTCACCTCTCCTTCAATACGCGCCAGCTGTCCCGTTTCTTCATCAATCCAGACCGTTCCGCGAACGCGCGGGTAAATAGATGTCGCGCGGGAAGTCGGTTTAAAAGCTGGATTCGGGTCCATGCGATATTTCAACAGTACATGCCCGTCGCGTCGCTCACTGCCGATCAACGTGAACAGGAAAGCCGCGCGTGCCGCGCCGATAAGGTCGTCGCGCTCTCTCCTCTTCTTCGCGATTTTCTCGTACGCATCCCGTTGCGTGCGCCCTGTTTCGGCGGCCCACACCAACGCCTTCTCAAGCTTTTCAAGCTCGGCGCGATAGGCATTCTGGTCAGCGACCTTGCCGTCCGTTCCAACCGGTAGATGAGCAGCACCCGTACCGGCCGGAACGACACGGGAAACCTTCACTTCGGTCGACTGGTTTTCTCCGTTTACCTTATGAATCTCCACCCGCTCGAGCCGTTCATAAACATCCATGGCCGCATCGCTCTTTTTCTGATTTTCCACGACGCGGTCAAACAGCCCATGATCGTTAGGCTTATCTGCAGCATGGACAGCCAGCGGTTCCTGGGAGTATTCACTGACCCCGGCGAACAGCAAGACGACGCTGGCAACAAAAAAGGTGGCAATGTGCATGGCTTAATGGCGGAATAGGTCGAACATATTAGGATTCTCTGCTTCGCCCAATTGTTGCACGAGTTTTGCCCACCGCGGTCGGACTAAACCGCATGTCTTTGCGGAAGTGGCAATGATCAACGCAGTGTCACAAAGAACCTCTAGAAGTGTTTAAAAGGCGGTAAAATAGCCTGAAGCGGTAATAAAGCGCACTTTCACACGTCTAATAAATAGGCTTTGCGGGAACGATTGAGCGTCCTTCCACGTAGTTAGTAACAACCGGAGGCCATGTTTGGGTGTAGCTCCTATTGACCGTCTCACCGGTTTGCCCGCCGTAGCGGCGCTCGTCCGCAGACGCCGTGGCCGCATCGCCGCCGCAGCCGTTACCGTCATGGAGACCTTTCGCCTGGCGCTGGACGCCCTGCGCGCCCATAAGCTGCGCAGTTTTCTGACTCTTCTGGGAGTAATCCTTGCCGTAGCAACGCTGGTAGCGGTGATGAGTGTCGTCGCGGGACTGAATTTTTACGTCGCCGACCGCGTGGCCAATCTTGGCGCAAACGTGTATCTGGTCGCCCGCTTCGGCATCATCACCAGCCAGGATGCCTGGATAAAGGCCCAGAAACGCCCGCTGGTCACTCTCGAAGAATATCAGCGCCTCCGGGAAAGTATGAAGACCGCGGCCAATGTCGCCGCCACCGATGACCATGTCATGGACGTGCGTTCCGGAAATATCCTTCTGGAAAGCACCGAGCTCATCGGTGTCACGCCCAACTACCCGGAGATCCGTAACACGAGTCTTGCCGCCGGGCGATTCTTGACTGAGGGTGATGAGTTGCACCACGCGCCGGTATGTTTTATCGGCACCGATGTGGTGAAAAAGTTTTTCCCTACCGTCGACCCTATCGGTAAGACCATTCGCGCCGGCACCAGCACCTACGAAGTGGTCGGTGTGGCCACCGAAATCGGTAGCGCCTTCGGCCAACCGCAGGACAATTACATCTTCATCCCGTTCAGCACCTATTACAAAGATTGGCACAAGCAGAACGACTGGTTGACCATCTTTGTACAAGCGCGAAACTCAGAAATGATGCAGGTTTCCGAGGATGAAGCACGCATGCTCATGCGCGCATGGCGTCATCTGCCCTACGATGCCCCTGACAATTTTGCCGTTTTTGGTTCGGCCTCCATCATGGCTCTGTGGAACCGCATCACCGGCAATCTATTCGCTGTTGCGGTGGCCCTTACTGCCGTTTTTCTGGTGGTCGGCGGCATCGTGATCATGAACATCATGCTCGCCAGCGTGACCGAACGCACCCGCGAGATTGGATTGCGCCGTTCTCTAGGCGCACGACGAAAACACATCATCTTACAGTTCATGACGGAGTCGGCTGTGCTTTCCGCCGTGGGCGGATTCATCGGACTCGCTCTGGCGTACGGAATCGTGGCCCTGGTCCGCGCCGTAACACCGATGCCGGTAAAAACCCCGTTTAGCGCGGTGATTATTTCGTTGACTGTTTCTACTGCTGTCGGCCTGTTCTTCGGAATTTATCCCGCGACGCGAGCGGCGAAACTCGACCCCATCGAAGCGCTACGCGCGGACGGTTGAGAATAAAAATGGCCCACTCACACACTGAAAATCTAAAACAGGCCATGGATACCTTGCGCGCTCACAAAATGCGCAGCGCGCTGACCGTATTTGGCGTGGTGCTGGGCGTTAGTGTCATCATGCTGGTTGCCGCCCTCATCACTGGGTTCGACGAAACTATCCAGGAAAGCATTAAGCAGTTTGGCGCCGACACCGCCTTTGTTTCCCGCTGGGATCAGGGTCCCCACAACAACGGAGCCAACAGGCCGCTCGAAGAACGCTTGCGCAAGCCCCTGACTCTCGCGGACGCTGATGCCCTCAAAGAAGGCTGTCCGGCCATAAAAAACGTCACCGTCTTTTTGATTTGGTGGGAGCAGAACCACACCGTGCGTACCAAAGCTGGCGAAGTTACTGCCATTGATTTTCGTGGCGTGCAGCCTAACTTTGGCCAGGTCTACGCCAATGCCGCCACCCTGGCTGGCAGGTTTATCAGCGAAGGCGATGATATTCACCGCGAAAAGGTGGTCATGCTTGGCGAGAACGTCGCCCCCGTCCTCTTCCCGGAAGGCTCACCGGTAGGTAAAGACGTGCTCATCGATGGCTCGGACTTCCAGGTCATCGGCGTGGTCGAAAAGCCTAAAGGCATTTTCGGCATGGGCGATGAAGACCGCCGCGTCCTGATCCCCTACAGCACGTTCCACAAAATTTATCCGGGCGCCTATGAAAACAATATTCGTTTTCAGGCTTACCCGAACATGTTGAGTCAGGCCGTCGATCAGGCCACCGAACTTCTGCGCCGCCGCCGCAACGTGGCTTACAACGCCAAGGATAGTTTCGTAATTGGCACTGCTCAGCAGCAAGTACAGGAATTCCACAGCATCGTGGGCATGGTCGCGCTGGCTGCCGTGGTGCTTAGTTCCGTGGGATTGCTGATTGGCGGCGTAGGCGTAATGAATATCATGCTCGTTAGCGTCACCGAGCGCACCCGCGAGATCGGCATCCGCAAGGCCATCGGCGCCAAGAGCAAGGACATAACTTGGCAATTTTTGCTGGAAGCCATGACTCTCACGGGCGCAGGCGGAATCATCGCGCTCATTCTAGTGAACGGCCTGGTGTTGTTGATTCGCTTGACACTCGAATGGCAAGGCAGCGTCCCGGTGTGGGCTGCCGTCGCCGGCCTGGTCGTCAGCGTCAGTGTTGGACTTTTCTTTGGAGTCTGGCCGGCCATGAAAGCCGCCAAACTCGACCCCGTCGAAGCCCTACGCTACGAGTAACGAAATTAATCTCGAAGCCGCGCCACCCCGATTGCTACTCAAAATCGTCTCGGGTGCAACTAACAAAAACGTGCAAGATTCCACCCTCAGATTTATAAGGCAGAGATTTTTAATTTTTCTTTTATTCGATTCGCAACAAGAACTAAAAAATCAACGAAGCGCCAACGCCCCAGCCGGCTTGAATCCCTGAATCGCCTCCGCGGACGATGAAGCTGTCCTGCTCGGCCACACCACTTCCAGCGAAGTCTCGTGTTTCACCAGCATCTTCGCCTTGCGATTCACGTGCACTTCCATCGTATTTGCGCGATCGGCATGCAGTTCAGATTTATTTTCCTTCTGCATGAACACCGTCTTATCCGCGCGATACAACACCACTCGCAGCGCGTGTTCACCCGCGACAATCGGGCAATTGAAACGCAACGTGTCGCCGACCTGCTCAGGCTTCAAAGGCGTCGTCAGCAGCAATTCATCGCCAGAGAAGACCGCCAGGGTAGTCTGCTCGGCAACCGCCGATACGATGTTGATGCTCAATGTGGTCTGCTCCACAGCAGGCTGTGCTGGCTCGGTTTCCATCACCGACGCAATGGCCAGCATGCTCGGTCCATAAACCGGGAGGTTTTCAGGCAGTGCCACAACCGATCGCATCGCGGCTCTTCGGCTTAGCCGGCGCGGCTTGGCCACCCCGGCCTCCTGGCGTTCGAAGCCTTCACTTACCACCTTCTTGGTTTTATCTTCTTGCGGGTTCACCGCCGCCTTGGCGCTTTCGCTAACGCTCTTATCGGCAGTCACAATCGCGGTATCGCCCACTGAAGACGAGCTGATATTAATCATCGAAGCGTTCGAATTAATAGGCGCCTGAGAATTAGGAGTGGACGCAGCAAGCGGAGAGCTTGTACCGCCGGCCATCGCCGCCGATACCACCGGCTGAACATGTCCGCGATTTCGTAACGCGCGAGCCATGGGCACCAACCCGATCAGCAACACAGCAACAGTTCCCGCCGCCCACAAATCTTTGCGCTGCATTGGGCGATTCCACCACGCTGCATCGGAAGTCCAGATGGCTGTCATCAACGAGCTCAAGCCTCGCCATTGCTCCTGCGCTTCAGCCTTCAACGCTTTTACTGCCGTTGCCGTCCACTTCTCCGCGCGCCCAACAAATTCAGCAGCCGCCGATGGTTTTTCCCCAACCACCGACGCCACTTCCATCGCATGCGCGAAGGGATACAGTGAAGCGCCCAGCGCCTCGGCGGTCGCGTATCGGTCCGCCGGATCCTTGGCCAGACAACGCATCACGATGCGATCGAATGCTGGCGGCAAACTTGGATTGTGATGTGAAGGCGGCGCCGGCATAATCGCTACAATTTGGGCGCATACCGCGCTCACCGAGCTTCCGCTGAATGGCTGCACCCCGGTGGTCATCTGATACAGAATGATTCCCAGCGAAAAAAGATCCGAACGCGTGTCCTGCGTATTTCCCTGAATCTGCTCCGGGGACAAATAAGCCGGCGTGCCCATCAATACTCCGGAATTGGACACCTGCGTCGCGAATCTCGCGATGCCAAAATCGCCAAGCTTAACCTGGCCCTCTTTGGTAATTAGGATGTTGGCCGGCTTGATGTCACCGTGAATAACCTTCGCCCGATGAGCGCGCGCGATCGCCGCCGCAAGATCAGTGGCCCACAACGCCGCTTTTTCCAGCGGTAGCGGCCCGTCATCCAGAACTTTCTCCAGCGTCTTTCCGTCCACATACTCCATTACGAAGTAGGGCACTCCGTCAGCATTCGTTCCAACATCGTAAAGTCCCACGATGAAGGGATGCGCCAGCCGGCCGATGATCTGTGCTTCACGAAGGAATTGCTTCTGAACATCTCCCGAACCGAAACCGTGAAGAAAGGTCTTCAGCGCGACAACGCGCCCAATCAGCGTGTCACGAGCTTTATCCACGCGGCTGGTTGCCCCGGTTCCCAGCGTTTCAATAAATTCGTATCGACCCTGCGGAGTGATCATAAGTTTTTCGCTTAGGCGAGCGAGCCTTCCGCCTTTGCTACAGAAACATTTTCAGTCAGCAATCCTGCGGTGGGAATCACCCATTGGTTCCAGCGTGTAAACTCGCGTACCTGTTCGCGCGGGCTACAGCAAACACCTTAGTCCCGTTTTCGCCCGCAAATTCTTACGCCGAGTGCAGATATTTTCCTCTCCGCAGCAGCCCGAACGTCCGGGCTTGTGTTTTGACCGGCCGCTCCACCACTTGCCCGGTAACCTTACGCCTCGCCAAAGGATATAAATCGTTCGCCAACTCCTCTCCTGAGGAATACCGCTTGTTTGGGTCTTTCGACAGGCACCGCGCCACCACCTCATTAAACTCGCTGGAAAGCGACGTATTGAAATGCGAAGGCGGCAAAGGCTCGTGAGACAGTATGCGATTGCAAACGCCCTGCAGCGAGTCTGCGTCGAATGGGCGCTGCTTCGTAACCAGTTCGTACAACACGATGCCCAACGAAAATAAATCCGATCGCCCATCCTGGGGCTTGCCCATAATTTGTTCAGGACACCAGTATGCTGGTGTGCCCAACAGCGGGCCACTGGCTTGTTCGCGCGCTGCCACCCGGGCCATTCCGAAGTCCATTAATTTCACGCGGCCGTCTTCCGTAATCAAAATATTGGCCGGTTTGACGTCCCCGTGAATGACGCCTTTGCGGTGCGCCGCAGCCAACGCGCCGGCCACTTCCGCAATCCAGGCGCACGCGCGCATCGTGGGTACGGTGCCCTTTTGTAGGGTGCGGTCCAGCGATTGGCCGGTTAAGAATTCCATAACCAGGTACGGCGTCGAAGTGGAGTCTTCAATGCCCATGTCATGCAGCGTAATGATGGACGGATGCGATAATTGCCCCAGCACTCGAGCCTCTTGCAGGAAACGATTCCGCGCCTCTCCCTTAGCCAACTCCGGTGGCAACAACTTGATCGCTACCAGACGCCCAATCATCGGGTCATGCGCGCGCACCACGCTGCCATTTGCGCCCGTGCCGATTATTTCTAAAATGTCGTAACGCCCCACCTGCATGGGTGCCTTCCTGAGCGAAGCGCCAGCCGGCCTAATCGCCGTTGAAAATGTCGTCATCATCGCAGTCTGGTCCGCAAATACATTACAACCCGAACATCCGTTGGGTGTAAGAGTACCGGCGTACTACCATCCGCATTTGATCGAAGCACTCTTAGCGCTCTTCATCGCAATCCTCAAACACGCGGAGGGTGCCCCGGGCTCGATTTCTAGCCCGGGTCTTGGGTTGGCGTATTAGAACCTCTGGCGATACACATCCGCATCCAGCCCAAAAACGACGGAGCTTGCGAACGAACCGTTGAGGCCCTTATTTGCGGAGGGAGTTTTTCAGGAAATGTTTAGTTGGATTTTGCGCCCGACACGATCGGAGCAGGGTTCGTGCCGTTCTGCAATGACGCGAACGCCGGCGCAGATGTAAGCCGCGCGGGAAAATCGCGCACAAATGCCTTCATGGCCGGATGCCAGAAGCCATTAAAGCCAAACGTGTTCATCTCTCGCAGCGCCTGCGTCACCGGCCATTTTTGTACGCTCATGCGATACGTGGCCACAAACACCCCGGTGCGGTCCTCACCTAACAGGCAATGCACAAAGATTTTCTGCTGTGAGTCGCTAAATAATGAAAGGAATTGCGCCGCCTCTTCATTGGTGGGCGCCGCGAACCCCGCGATGGGAATATGCACAAATCGCATGCCCAATTTTTCCGCCTGTTGCCGTTCCCATTCCGACTTGCCGCGATCTTCGGCGCGCAGATCGACGATGGTGGTGATTCCCAACTTTTTTAACTCTTCAAGTCCCTGCTCATTCGGCTGCGCCCCGCGGTAAAATCCATCATTGATTTTCCCTGGATTCGGCACACCGCGAATCTTCAATTTCTCGCCATACGCGGACGACATCACCGACGGCGTAATCGGTTGCGGCGTATCTTGGGCGTGGACCTGCGGAGTTACGCAGAACAGAGTCATGCAGAACATCAAAAGTGCGAGGGGAAATGAACGAACCTGTCCCATTGTCAGTTTGATGCCGCCGCAGGACGGAAGGATGGAAAAACCTTGCGCTCAAATTCGGTGCATGGCGACATCTAAGGTTTTGTTTTTTAAGTGTTTAACACCTATGACGATACCGAAATCGTACCACTACTTATAGACAGTTTAATCACAGGCACTCGTACATTTTGTGACTTTTTCTAAATACCTCCTTTAAAATACTTGACAGTTGTTTCGCGCGGACCGATACTGCGAATCCAGATTCGGGGGACGTACACTCCCAAACGAGAGCTTTCAGGCGCGTTTGGTGTTGGACGCAACCAAGCCGGGTTCAAAGCTAAAAAACCGACGCGAAGTCCCAGCTCCGCGCCGCATTTGAGGCGCGGTACTTGCACGATGGCTGGTGCCAATTAATCAGCCGGAGGGCAGAGCATTCGCGTTTAAGGTAGTTTTTAGCCGGATACGTCACGTTTAATCTGAGTCGTAACGCGCGCTGCTGTAGGCATCAAATAGTAGAGCACCAAAATTAGAGCGTCCCGGACGGGGAAGCTTAGGCGTGGAGGAACAATGGCCACTGTGAAATCCGCACTAAATGGCAGATCACTCGATACGGAAATGGAATCGGGGAAGACTTCGGCAGGACGTGGCACCGGTTTGTTTTTCGAGCGATTTTTCACGGACGGCAAGAAGTCTCCCTTCGACCTCGTCGAATGGGAAAAGCGCACCGCGCTGATCGGCAACGAAAAGGGCGTGACCATTTTCCGCCAGGAAGGTGTCGAGGTTCCCAAGAGCTGGTCACAGACCGCCACTAACATTGTCACCAGTAAATATTTTCACGGCAAGCCCGGTTCGCCGGAGCGCGAAGGTTCCGTGCGCCAACTCATCGCCCGCGTGGTCAACACCATCGTGCGTTGGGGTGAAGAAGGCGGCTACTTCGCTGATGCCCAGTCTCGCGATGCTTTCCGGGATGAGCTCACCCATCTGCTCGTGGAACAGAAAATGGCTTTCAATTCGCCGGTGTGGTTCAACGTCGGTGTGCAGGAAAAGCCCCAGTGCTCGGCATGCTTCATCAACTCCGTCAAAGACACCATGGAATCCATCATGGGCTTGACGCGCACCGAAGGCATGCTCTTCAAGTGGGGCTCCGGAACCGGGACAAACTTCTCTAGCCTGCGCGGCAGCAAGGAAACGCTCTCGGGCGGTGGCATCGCCTCCGGCCCAGTAAGTTTCATGAAGGGCTTCGATGCTTTTGCCGGCGTGATTAAGAGTGGTGGCAAGACTCGTCGCGCCGCCAAGATGGTGATTCTAAATATCGATCATCCGGACATCGTCGAGTTCATCGAATGCAAGCGCAAGGAAGAGCGCAAAGCCCACGTGCTCATCGAGCAGGGCTACGATTCGGCCATCGATGGCGACGCTTACAGCTCCATCTTTTTCCAGAACGCCAATCACTCTGTTCGCGTCACCGACGATTTCATGCGTGCTGCCGCTGCAGATAAAGATTGGTGGACCAAGAACGTCATCGATGGTCAGCCCGCTGAAAAACTTCGCGCGCGCGATCTGTTATTCAAGATTGCCGATTCCACCTGGCACTGCGGCGATCCCGGTATGCAGTACGACACCACCGTAAACCGCTGGCACACTTCCAAGAACACTGCGCGCATCAACGCGTCGAATCCTTGCAGCGAATATATGTTTTTGGACGATACGGCCTGCAATCTTGCGTCGCTTAATCTCATGAAGTTCGTCAATTCCGGCGGCCAGTTTGATGTATCGGCCTTCAAACACGCCGTCGACGTTACCATCACCGCCCAGGAAATTCTGGTGGACAATGCCAGTTATCCGACGCCGCAGATCGCCGAAAATTCTCACAATTTCCGCCCGCTCGGCTTGGGTTACGCCAATCTCGGCGCGCTGCTCATGTCTATGGCGCTGCCGTATGACTCAGACGAAGGGCGGGGCGTTGCCGGCGCCATCACCGCATTGATGTCGGGCGAGGCTTACGCGCAGTCTTCACGTGTGGCCGAAGCCATGGGACCGTTCCCGGGTTACCCCGTGAATCGCGAGCCCATGCTGGACGTGATGGGTATGCACCGCGACGCTATGCGCGGAATCAAACGCGAACATGTGCAGCCTGAGCTTTACATGGCCGCCCAGGAGTCCTGGGATACTGCGCTCTCGCACGGCGAAAAGTTTGGCTACAAAAACGCCCAAGTCACTGTGCTCGCTCCCACCGGCACCATCGGCTTCATGATGGATTGCGCCACCACCGGCATCGAGCCGGATCTTGCCCTCGTAAAATACAAAAAGCTCGTTGGCGGCGGCTTGATCAAGATCGTCAACAACACCGTTCCGGAAGCCTTGATGCGCCTCGGCTACACTCCCGAGCAGATGAGCGAAATCGTTTCGCATATCGATCAAAACGGCAAAATCGAAGGCGCTCCTCACCTGAAACCAGAGCATCTCCCGGTTTTCGATTGCTCGCTTGCTCCCGCTGGTGGTGGACGTTCCATCACTTGGACCGGGCACGTAAAGATGATGGCTTCAGCCCAGCCGTTTCTTTCCGGAGCCATTTCGAAAACCATCAACATGCCCGAGGAATCCACCGTCGAAGATGTGATGGATGCCTACATCGAATCCTGGAAGTTGGGGCTCAAGGCCGTAGCCATCTATCGCGACAATTCCAAACGTTCCCAGCCCTTGTCTGCGGCAGGCCAGAAGAAAGACGAAAAGAAGCCTGAGGCTGCGGCCGTCGTGGAAGCCATGCAACAGGAACTATTTGCACGCGCGCAACGCGAAAAAATGCCCGTCGAGCGTGCGTCCGTTACTCACAAATTCAGTGTTGGCGGCCACGAAGGTTACATCACCGTCGGCATGTACGAAGACGGCCGTCCTGGCGAAATCTTCATCAAGATGTCCAAGGAAGGTTCCACGCTCTCCGGCGTGATGGATGGCTTGGCCCTGACCGTTTCCATCGGCTTGCAATACGGCGTGCCGCTAAAGGTTTACGTGGACAAGCTGCTGAACACTCGTTTCGAGCCTTCCGGCATCACCGCGAATCCCAAGATTCGCTTCGTCTCCAGCGTGCTCGACTATATCGCGCGCTGGCTGGGCGGCCGCTTCATCTCCGCGGATTATCTGAAGCTGAACGGCGCTGCCATGCCTGAAGCCGCAGCTAGCAGTGCAACTGCTGCCGCGACGCCGGTGGTCGCTCAGGCTATGGCGTCAATGCCGTCGTTGCCCGCGTCCAGCGCGTCATCGAAACCCAGTAATGCTCATGAAGGCGCGCCGACCTGCTCCGAGTGCGGCATGCTGATGGTTCCCAACGGCGCCTGCTACAAATGCGAAAACTGTGGCAGCACGAGCGGCTGCAGCTGAAAACTTTTGAACTGCCCGGAAACCGGGCTTAACGGGGTCCCCGAAGAATGAGCATTCCCCCTGTGGGATGGGAGCAGAACGCAGTCGCTGCTCCCAAGCAACCGTCACCGGCACCGTGCTCCACTCCCGTCCCCGCATCCGATTCCGTGCAGGACCTGTCACCAACCTACACTGTGCATGACCCCGCGCAGGCGGCCTCGCCGCCCGCTACACGTGCCTTCCTCAACATCGTGCGCCACGGCGCCGGGCCGGCCGCGATTTACGTGCTCACCTACCGGAGGCTCGACCGCATCGGCTCAAACCCTAAGCCTGTCCTAGCCGAAGGCGCCCGCGTCCTGATCGAATTGCTGGAGAAATTCGGCGTAAACCTCGAACTGAAAGAAGTGCGTGGCGCCCTCAAAGATATTCACCGCCTGGGCTCCGCCAACATCCCCGACCTGTGGCTCACTGACGAACAAATGGCCGAACAAGGCCTCATCCAGGAGTAATCCCAAATCGTAGGCCGCCACCGCGACAATCTACCGCAGCTCTAAGTAATCTTGCAGGTAATTTCACTAAGTGGTAAAATGTGGCACGATTGTCGGCCCATCGCAACGTTCCCTGGCAGCGGCGATTGCCAATGTCTGGCCGGCCCTTCTGTAACAATTCCGGAGCTAAACAATGTCTTTTCATCGTCTTGTGGACTCTTGCGCGCTTTCTGCAGACGCGATCCTTTGTTTTCAACACATTACAGACTCTTTCGCCAAAAAGACCGGGGGTATAGGGTGTACGACAAGATAAACCGCAACGAGCCTGACCTAACGACTCTACCCTCGAGCGCAAGCACACGTGCGCGGAGAAGGTTCGTATTTGAGCTGTGAACTGTCTAGTCGCGACACATCCTACGTGGTGTCCCTAGACATCCCTTACAGTCATAAAACGTAAGTTGAGTCGGGTATCCAATGCTCGACGATCCTCAAGCACTGGACTCGTAGTCTTTTAGGTTGAACGGCGCGACGAGTTGCTTGTTGGACAGCGGCGACGTTACCGTCGGCGCATCGGTGGACGATGCGAAGTCAACGCTCGAGGACGCATACGGAATCGCGGCGCCAAAGGTGGTGGGACATTACGCAGAAAATCTCCGCAACACGGGCAGCGTCCTTCGTGCGACGTTGCCGCCGTAGCGTCCGCGCGCAACCAATGACCTCGCGCTTCGCACAACTGGTTGATGCACTGAACCGTGAATCCCGGCAGATATTGCATCGTTGCCTCCGAAGCTGCGTCGTTCTGGAGCCCGCGCATTGCGTTTCAATTACGAACAGTTGTCTGACGGAATTAAATTAGAAAATATTTTTTGAATGTCGCGATTGTGCTCTTGGGGCCAGACGGTGTCAACAGAAATCGACCACTAGGTATAGTGGTAGCCTTGTAGCTGTGGAAATTTGTGTTTAGGGTTTTGGTGAGGGAGTAGTTGGATTCGAGTTTTGCTGTGCCGGTGCCGGCGCAGTCGCAGCCTTGGCGTGCTTTTTCTTCTGCAACTCTTCCATCGCCGCCAAGCGCATTTTCAGCCTGTCTATGTCCTGCTGCTTATCATTGATGTGTTGCTGTAGTGCGGCAAGCTTGGCTTTACCGGCGATATCGTGCTCGTAATCTGGATTCGAGTAAACCGTGTCCTGTTGCAGTGCCAGATCGCGACGTGCAAGATCCGCATCTTTTTCCGCATCGGCAATCGAGTCTTTTAGCCTGGCGATTTCCGGATCGTCAGAAGCAGCCGGTACAGTTGCAGGATCGGATGGCACGGAAGGCGTGGCGGCTGCATCGGCGACCGCGTCAGGGCTGGGCGGCTCAGTTTCCAACTTCGCCGGAGCGTCCACCGTCAATCCTTGCGCGCCAGGTTTTATGTTTTCCTTATCAAGATCGTCATCGGTGATGACCTTGGATGGTTTAGTGGCGTTTTTTGCGGATTGGCGCGACCTCCGGGCGGCTTCGGCGATAGATTGTTTTTGCGCGTCGGAGGATTGCTGGTCTTGCGATTGCCCGTTGGGCAAAGCAGTCGGGTACGCAGTAAGGGCCGCAAACAGCGCCGCCGGCAGAACTATGAACAACTTGCGGAGGAAAGGAGCGAAGATTCGGCCTGACATTTCGTCACCTCGTGCCAATGCAAATACTCGAAGCTCAAAGATAACGCTAACCTTCGCCTGCCGCCAGTTCATGTGCGCTTTTACCGTGCGCATCGGTAACGCCGATCAGGGCCGGGAAAGGCAGGAGGCCAGGAGCGCCAAGCTTTTGTTAGGCGTTTGGCACGCACCATTCAGAAGAATGGCGCCACTGAACCATACGCTTCAATGGCACAATCGCAGATACTTAAGAAGTTCTAACGACGCGGAGACATAGATTGAAACGGTCAATAGGGTGCTTAACGTTCTTGCTGCTCGCATGCAGTGCAAGATCGTTGTACTCGCAAGAATCATTGCCAAAGCCGGCGGCCGATATAGACGGGCAAACAGGCCAGACGCAATTCTCAAAGACCACCAGTCTGTCAATTGAACATCGTTTCTGGGATAAGGAAAACGATCTGCTATTCGCCGGCGTTGCCGCCGCCCGTACTTTGGATTATTTCTCCACGCTGAACATGCGACGCCGCGGCCGCCAGGAAATATTTCTGACCAACGAGGCGGTGGACAATCACGCCGGATTTGCGCTCATCGAGGCGGGTGCAACCAGCGTTTCCATCGGCGCGTCGTATCTCTTTCATCGTTACGGACACCACAAACTGGAGCGCTGGACTTCCATCGTTCACATCGGACTCGCGACTAGCGGCGCGGTACGCAATTATTCGTTGAAGACTGCGCATTTATCAGCCGCGGGAGCACAACCGTAGATGAGGTCTGTGAGATTGCATATTTTTGTTCAGCGTTCCTTGGGTGTTGTTGCCTTGTTTTTTTGTTTTGCCGTGCCTCACCTCCGCGAGCAGAGTGTGCACCGCCTTAATTCCTCCAGATTGGCTGTTAATGCTTTGCAATCAGATCCAGATCCTCCGCAAAGCAACCAACCGCGTGCGCCCACGCGGGAAACGGATCAGTACCGGCTTTCCCGGGAGCGCTACGACAAAGCTGTTTCGTTTTCTCGGGCCGGCTACACTTTGTATTTCATTTCTTATTTTCTGAGCGCAGTCGTGCTTCTGTTGATTTTGCGACTGGGTGTGGCCGCGAGGTTTCGTGACATTGCGGAAGCTGCCAGCGACAGGAAGTGGATCCAATGCCTGGTTTTTGTGCCGTTACTCCTGCTGCTCACCGATTTACTTGAATTGCCGGTACGCGTTTATTGGCACGCGCTCAGTCTGCGGTACCAACAATCCATCCAGCATTGGGGCTCCTGGATCGTGGATCGGACTAAAGAAGAAGCGCTTAGCGTTGGCCTGGCGGCATTGCTGGTTTTTGTTTTGACTGTGGCGATGCGAAAAAGTCCCAGACGCTGGTGGTTTTATTTTTGGCTTGCGGCATTGCCAATTTTGCTTTTCTTTTTCTTCATCAGCCCGTGGTTCATCGATCCGCTGTTCAATCATTTTGAGCTGCTGGCGAAGGAGCATCCCGAGCTGGTGACCTCCATCGAAATGCTCACACGAAGAGCCGGCGTCCCGATTCCCCGGGATCGCATGTTTCTGATGCGAGCCAGCGAGAAGACCAACGCGATAAATGCATACGTCACTGGCATCGGCGCGTCGAAGCGCGTCGTTATCTGGGACACTACCATTCAAAAAACGTCGGCCGATGAAACGCTGTTTATTCTCGGCCATGAATTGGGACACTATGTCCTTGGCCACATCGCTATTGGATTCACGTTTTTCGCCTTAACACTGCTGCTCGCGTTATATGTCATGTTTCGCGCGTTGCATTGGTCCCTGCAACGTTGGGGTGCTGAGTGGAAAATACATGGACCGGAAGATTTAGCAGCTATCGCGGTGCTTTTTCTGTGGCTGGAGATTCTGTCATTTATTTCTTCACCAATCGCGAACGGATTCAGCCGTATGCAGGAACACGCCGCCGATGTTTACGGACTGGAAGTAATTCACGGGGTGGTGCCAAACTCTGACGAAGTAGCCGCGCACGGGTTTCAGGTCCTGGGCGAACTAGACCTCTCCGATCCAAATCCTCCGCCCTTCATTACGTTCTGGCTTTACAGCCATCCGCCGCTCGCGGAGCGGTTAGTATTCGCACATGCTTACGACCCGTGGTCTAAAGGCGAGCCCCCGAAGTATGTGAAATAATATTGGCGGGAGCTAAATTTCTCGTTTGGTGATGCCGGTACGGCGCAGCCGATGAAGTGTCACGCAGCAGTTATTCTTTGTTAATAGCGTAGTCCGCGTGCGAATGCTTACTGGATTTGATTTGACGCGTCTGAGTGTACTGATTAAGACTTACAGAGTGATTCGGTGATTATGCATGGAGCAACAAAGGCCCCTAGAAACGCCACCCAAACAAGAATTCCGCGATTCTTCTAGCACTTTCTCCCACCAGCTGAGCAAAATGTTTTTTAATGCGGAAGGCCTGCGTGCCGGCTGGCGGTTGCCGTTGTACATGGTGATCGTAGTCGGATTGCTCCTGGGTCTGAAAATGTTGTGGGCGCAATTCCACCGATCCACGCCAGGGACGTTTTCGTTTGAGAGCCTTTTATTTTCGGAGATGATTGGTTTTATTTCCGCCTTCGGCGCGGCGGTAGTGATGTCCTTTATCGAACATCGTCCGGTGGGAGGTTACGGTTTACCGGTGCAGCAAGCGTTTGGGAAACTTTTCTGGCAGGGATTTCTGCTCGGCTTTCTGGAAATCAGTTTGTTGGTCGGATCAATTTATGCGTTTGGAGGATATTCCTTCGGGCCATTGGCATTGCACGGCGCGCAAATCGTTCATTGGGCCGTTTTATGGCTTCTCTGTCTGACATTCGTCGGATTATTCGAGGAGTTTCTGTTTCGCGGATACAGTCTGTTTACGCTGAGTTCCGGCATAGGCTTCTGGCCCGCTGCAATTTTGCTCTCGCTGCTATTTGCAGGGGTGCACTTGCAAAACAGCGGCGAGGGCCGCGTGGGTGTGGCAGGTGTTTTTGTTGTGGGGATGCTCTGGTGCTTTAGCGTGCGGCGGACCGGCTCTCTGTGGTTGGCGGTGGGCATGCATGCGGCTTTCGATTTTGGCGAGACATTTTTCTATTCCGTTCCGGACAGCGGCATGGTTTTGCCGGGTCATCTTTCCAACGCCACGCTTCACGGCCCGGCGTGGCTTACCGGAGGCAGCGTTGGCCCCGAAGCAAGTGTTTTCGACTTTGTGCTGCTATTTATTTCCTTTTACGTCATTCACCGGCTCTATCCGACGAATCAAAACGCGCAGCAGGCTAGCGCTAGTGTTTACCGGACTAATTCCGAAGCAAATACTAATTTAACTCCGTGAGTTTTGGCCTGCGGCAATGTATCTTTCAAAGCTTCCAGCGTCGATGGATGAGCGTGCCCGATAGCGATGACATCTTTTTTCTTCGCGGCGCCAGCGATAGCGATCTCAATTTGTCTTCGCACGGACGCCACATCTTCCACGTCGTCCAAGAAAGGCACGTTACGGAATGCCGCGCGCACTCCGTATCGTTGCGCAGTATCATACGCGACCGTGGCCGCACTGGTGCGGCTATCCACATAAAAAAGTTTGTGCTCCTTCAACACCGGCATCAATTCGGCCATTAATTTTTTATCCGCGGTCGAGGCCGACCCTTGATGATTATTCACGCCAATCACTCCGGGAACTTCGTTGAGAAATTGTGATACCAGCCGGGAAACGGCGGCGCGGGACATTCCTCCGTGAAGCTCCTGAGCCTCGGGGTGCTCCTTTGCGACCGATTGCATCGGGAGATGCAACATGACCTGGTCACCGCGCCGCTGCGCTTGTTGCGCAATTTCCGCGGAGTGAGTTTGATTCGGCAAAACTGAAATCGTCAGAGGATACGGCATGGCAAAGACGGCCTTGGCCGCATTGTTATCGCTGCCGAGGTCGTCGAGGATAATCGCCAGCCGCGGGGCTTGGTTATCGATGGTTGCCGGTGCGGATTCGGAATTGCGCGATACATCCGTGCTTCCGGCAAAGTGGATGTGAACGGTGTGGGTTATTACGCCGGCGTGGCGATAACTTATGAAAATTGCATCGCCGTTTTCGGTTTGCTCTGGCGTCAAACCTCGCGCCGTGGCGATGCCATTGAGTTCGTCAATCAGACGCTTCACCGAGGGAGGGATTTCCATTCCGTGGCGCTTGATAAAAATATGTATCTCCACCAGGTCGGATGAATTTGCGACTTTATCAAATGCGCCCACCTCGCCATGCACCTCTGAGCCCCGCGGTGCCGCTGAATTCGCGGCGAACACGAATTCCCGGGTGATGCGATGAATGTCCTCCTCGGTCAGCCGCTTTTGCAGGCCTCGATGGCAACCGGCCGCGCAAGCAGTAACAATAAAAAGGAAAGAGACGATTTTACGGATTGGAGAATAAGTTTGTAAGCTGAGATTGGCGAAGGAACTTGGCAACACCGAAGATTAGGCGGCTTTCTTTACCGGCGCCTTTACCAACTCGAGCGCCTTGCGGTAGATGGGATCTTCCGGCGAAAGTGGGCGCGGTCCTTGTGGAAGATCTTTGTTGGGTGTGGCATCCGTGGACGCGTCGTCGATGTCGGAGTCCTCTCCCAGGTTCGCATGAACTACTTCCGTGGGAGTAACGCCTTCTTCAAGAATGGCTTTTCCGCTCGGATTATAATAATTCGCGGTCGTAAGGATTAAGGCCGAGCCGTCATCTAGGGTAATTAATTTCTGTTCTGAAGCTAGACCGAAGGTACGTTCCCCCACCACATCTCCGCGGTGATTTGCAGCAATTGCGGACGCGAGCACTTCCGCGGCGCCCGACGTCGTAGCATCAATCAAAACTGAAACGCGGCCTTTCCACGCCACCTGTTTCGGCTCGGCGGAAAAAGTTTGCGAGGAGACAGTCTGCCCGCGCAGCGTAGCCAGCGTGCCTGAGGGCACAAAGAGTCGAGCCACAGAAATTGCCTCTGAAACCGGGCCGCGGCCACACTCGCGCAAATCCAGAATGATGTTGTGCACGCCCTGCTTTTCGGCTTCCAGCAATCGACCCCGTATTTCATCGGCTCGCCCGGCATCAAGCGAGGTCAGTCGTAAGGTGAGAATGTCCGAATCGGCTTTCTGAGTTGTTATTTTTACCGGGGCCAGCTTTTCGCGAACGACGTCGACTTCTTCAGGGGTCGCCTTACCACGGCGGATGACGGCGACTTTCACTGCAGTACCAGCTGCGCCGGTAAGCAGATTCATGGCTTGGCCGACCGACATATCGCGAGTGGTAAAGCCTCCAATCGATTCAAAAATATCGCCGCTGTGGATTCCGGCCCTCGCGCCTGCGCTATCCGGCAGCACGGAAATTACGATGATGTAGCCAAACCGCTTACTCAGGGTGATGCCGCTATCCCCGGTGCTGGAGCTCTGAATTTTCTTTTTGTATTCGTCGTATTCGCGGGGAGTCAGGTAACTGGATTGCGTGTCGAGTGATTCGAGCAAGCCGTGCAACGATCCGGCGGTCACGGTGTGCATGTTCGGTTCGTCAACGTAATCTTGCTGTATCTTCTGCAAGACCTCGCCAAACACAGTTAGCGACTTGTACGCTTTGTCGTCGGGAGTGCGTCCCAGGACGTGACCAATTCCGGCATAGCAGAATATCGCTACCGATACACAAATCAGGCCAACACGCGCCGCTCGACTCATCGATCCACCTGTCTGGAAATCATCAAAAGTATAACACTGCTTTATAGTGGGACGCGTCGTGGAACAGAAAGGAAGCCTTAGCGGCCGGGCGGGCCAAGTGCGTGGACGCAACGCGGAGGCGGTGTAAAAGCACGAACAGACACGGGGAGTACTGGTTTTGATGCTGTTTTACCACACCGTGTCATTTGTTTACGGTGTTTTAGGCGCTAACTTATTCAAAACAAGCAACAAAGTTGACATCTATTGGCCTGCAACCTGCTACTCTATGTATGCCAATGTTCCAAACCACGATAGCGTCCCCTACCAGCACGGAGGGAGTTGGTCTCCACACGGGTGTATACGGCCACGTGACCTTGTCCCCAGCACCCGCGGAGACTGGGATCGTTTTTCGGCGCATGGATCTCGACAACTTTCCCATCGAGGCCCAGGGCCACAACGTCGCGCGCGTGAGTTATGCCACCAGTTTGATGAAACAAGGCGTATTGCTCTCTACTACGGAGCATTTGCTCGCGGCCATCTATTCCTGCGGCATCGACAACATTTTCATCGATATTGACTCTATTGAGATCCCCATACTGGATGGCTCCGCGGAGCCTTTCATGCAAATGCTGGAACGCAGTGGTTTGCGCAGATTGCGCCGGCGGCGGCGATTTCTGAAGGTTTTGCAGCCGTTGGAAGTTGTTGAAGGCGATCGCAGAATCGGAATTTATCCTGCCGACGACTTTCACGTGTGTTGTTATGTGGATTTCCCGCATCCGCTGGTTGGCCGGCAGCAATTTGAGATGACTGTCAACGCCGAGAGTTTTCGGCAATTGCTGGCTCGAGCGCGAACTTTTTGCTTTGAGCGAGATATTCAGCCGCTTAGAGCCATGGGGCTGATTCGCGGAGGCTCACTCGAAAATGCCATCGTCCTGACGGAACGGGGAGTTATGAATGGTCCATTGCGGTTTCCGGATGAGTTCAGCCGGCACAAAGCTCTGGATCTGATCGGCGATCTGGCCCTTGTGGGTTTGCCGCTGCTTGCTCGCGTGGAAGCCCATAAAGCAGGCCATGCGCTGCATACCCAACTGGTGGGGCGCCTGCTTGCCGATCCTTCGCTGTGGACTATAACTACCGCCGAGGCTTCGGTGAGCGAAATGGAGTTAGCCGCGCCGTCCGTATCTGCCGCTGATTAGCTATCTGATTAGTGTTTCGCCGCCAAAGCCGTCTTGCCGCGTTGCGAAATTCTCCTTCCTCCCACAAACTGAACTGGACTCCCATGAAAAACAATGATCTTGCCGTAGTCATTCTCGCCGCGGGCAAAGGCACGCGCCTGAAATCGAGCATTGCCAAAGTACTGCACCGCGCCGGCGGGCGGACGTTGGTGGAGCAAGTGCTTCGGGCGTGCGCGCCACTGGGTGCCAAAAAGACCATCGTGGTGGTGGGGCACCAAAGCGAAGTCGTCGCGGCGACCGTCGAGCCGCTTGGCGCGACGACAGTGCTGCAACAACCACAACATGGCACCGGTCACGCGATGCAAGTCGCGCGCCGCGCAATTGGGAACTCTAAAATTGTCCTGGTGCTTCCGGGTGATGCACCTCTGGTGCGGCCTGAAACGCTGAAAGCTTTGCTGGC
Source organism: Candidatus Acidiferrales bacterium (assembly GCA_035603415.1). Classification (GTDB taxonomy): domain Bacteria; phylum Acidobacteriota; class Terriglobia; order Acidiferrales; family UBA7541; genus Acidiferrum. The sequence continues at coordinate 16,462 of DATNKL010000155.1, read as the reverse complement.
GAGCCATCGATCGGCCAACGCTGCAACGACGGTTCTGACCGCCGTAGTCGCGGATCCGCGAGGCTACGGAAGAATTCTGCGAAAATCCGACACGGCAATTTCAGCCATTGTGGAAGAGTCTCAACTGAGCGGCGAACAAGCCGAGATCAACGAAATTAATTCCGCAATTTATTGCTTCACGTTGGAAAAACTGTGGCCTGCTCTTGCGCAGGTAAAACCGAACAACAAGCATCGCGAATTATATTTGACGGATGCTGTCGCGGTTTTGGCGGGGAAGGGGGAAACCGTTCTCGCGCAAGTGGCCGGAGATTCGCGCGAAGTTCTGGGATGCAATACGCGCGCGGATCTCGCCGAAGTGGATCGCATATTTCGCGACTGGAAACGCCTGGCGCTGATGGATTCAGGAGTCACCATCCAACTGCCGGAGACGGTTTTGATCGATCCAGACGTGGTGGCCGGTGAAGACACGGTGATTGAGCCGGGCGTTCAGTTGCTTGGCAAAACAAAAATTGGGGCGCGCTGCACCATCCGCGTTGGCTGTGTTTTAACTGACGCGATTCTTGCTGACGATGTGGTTGTCGAGGCGCATAGCCTGGTGGCGGATAGCCGGCTGGATGATGGCGTGATCGTCGGACCGTTCGCACGCTTGCGCGGCGGGAACCACCTGAAAGCCGGGGCCCGCGTGGGGAATTTCGTAGAGGTGAAGAAAAGCACGCTTGGCGAAGGCACCAAAGCGATGCACCTTACATATCTTGGCGATGCGAAGATCGGTTCTAAAACGAACATTGGAGCTGGAACCATAACCTGCAATTACGACGGCTTTCATAAGAATCCCACTACGATTGGCAACAAAGCTTTTATCGGAAGTGATTCGACCCTTGTAGCTCCAGTACGGGTGGGGGACGGCGCCTATGTCGCTGCGGGCTCGACCATCACCGAAAATGTTCCGGCGGATGGGCTGGGTATTGCGCGCGGCCGGCAGATGAATAAAATGCGGTGGGCATCCAAAAAGCGGCGCGAACTGGCCTCCGCATCGGGAGCTAGAAAAATCGCCGCGAAAAAATCGCGCGGTAAATCCAAAGAGCGCAGACGCTGAGGAATTCTTGTGGTTCGTGGCTGCGATGTACGCGCTGTGTTAAAATAGAACTTCCCGCAACGCCACCTGGAGCCGCCAGCGCATGAAATTTGGAGTCGTCGTCTTTCCTGGATCCAACTGCGACCACGACGCGTTTTACGCCATAAGCAACGTTCTCCATCAGCCGGTCGAGTTCATCTGGCATCAATCTGAAGATTTAGCGAATAGCGATGCGGTCATTTTGCCGGGCGGCTTCGCTCATGGCGATTATCTTCGCACCGGCGCTCTCGCGCGGTTTTCTCCCGTGATGAAATCGGTGAAGAATTTTGCAAACAACGGCGGTCTAGTCTTCGGCATTTGTAACGGCTTTCAAATTCTCCTGGAAGCGGGCCTGCTTCCCGGCGCGGTGATGCGCAATATCGGATTGCGATATATTTGCCGGCACATTTACATTCGCGTAGAGAACATCGCTACGCCATTTACGCAAGCAGCCACGCGCGGACAAATTCTTAAAATTCCGATCGCGCATAACGATGGAAATTACACCGCTAATCCCCAGACGCTCGCGGATTTACAAAAAAATGGACAAATTGTTTTTCGTTATACCAGCGCTGACGGGAAAGACGATGCCGCCGGTAATCCCAACGGCTCGATGGAGAACATTGCCGGGATTTGCAATCGCGAGCGTAATGTTACCGGGTTGATGCCGCACCCGGAACGAGCTGTGGAATCGGCTCTGGATTCCGCGGATGGGCTGGTGATTTTCCGTTCGATGGTCGAATCTTTGGTGACTTCCGCGAAGGCGAGCGCTTAAGATCCATTTGCGGCATTGTTTTTTTGGAATTCGGAAGTTAATCGAATTCCCACTTCTAGGTAGGAAAATTGGCGACGGCGAGCGCGGAAATTAAAGTTACGACGGAAATCGCCGCGGAGCACGGCTTATCGGCTCCGGAATATGCGCGCGTGCAGCAGATTCTCGGACGCGATCCCAACATAACCGAGTTGGGCATTTTCAGCGTGATGTGGAGCGAGCATTGCTCTTATAAATCGAGCAAGGTCCACCTGAAGCGCCTGCCGGTGCGCGGAAAACTTGTCGTTCAGGGACCGGGTGAAAACGCGGGTGTGGTGGATATCGGCGACGGGCTAGTTGCTGCGTTCAAAATCGAATCGCACAATCACCCAAGTTTTGTGGAGCCGTTTCAGGGCGCGACCACCGGTGTGGGCGGAATTTTGCGCGATATTTTTACCATGGGTGCTCGTCCGATTGCGCTGCTCGATTCTTTGCGCTTTGGCCCGATCAAGGCTGACAGGTCAGCCCCTGGGGTCTCGCCCGAAACGATTGCCAAAAATCGGCGCATTCTCGATGGTGTGATTCGCGGAATCGCCAATTACGGAAATTCTTTTGGCGTGCCGACGATTGGCGGAGAAGTTTGTTTCGAACCGTGCTACTCGCAAAACCCGCTGGTGAACGCGCTGGCGCTGGGAATCGCTAAAAAAGAAGATTTGTTTTTTGCCAAGGCGCACGGTACCGGCAACCCGGTGATTTATGTCGGCGCCAAAACCGGCCGGGATGGAATTCATGGCGCATCGCTGCTCGCGTCCGCGGAGTTTACAGAAGAGTCGCAACAAAAGCGGCCCAACGTTCAGGTGGGCGATCCGTTTGTAGAGAAACTGCTGCTCGAGGCTTGCCTGGAAGCCATGGCTACTGGCGCAGTCGTGGCCATACAGGATATGGGGGCCGCGGGCTTGACGTGCTCCACAACAGAAATGGCTTCGCGAGGCGGCACCGGCATCGAGATTGAACTTGCTCGTGTGCCGCAGCGCGAAAGCGGCATGACTCCTTACGAAATTATGTTGAGCGAATCGCAGGAGCGCATGTTATTGGTGGCGAAGAAGGGCCGCGAACCTGAAGTTCTGCAAGTTTTCAAAAAGTGGGGACTCGACGCGGTGGTGGTCGGAGAAGTTGCCGACGGCGGGCTGTTGCGGGTCAAAGATCATGGCGTAGTTGTTGCGGAAATTCCGGCGCATCCGCTCGCTGAAGAGGGGCCGGTGTATCAGCGGCCGATACATCAGCCTCCGCAGAAAGAAGAATCGGCGGCGGATTGGTTCGTATTTGGCCCGGAACAGAAAAATCTTACAAATAATTTTAAGCAACTGCTCGCATCGCCGGCAATTTCTTCCAAGCGGTGGATCACCGAGCAATACGACACCATGGTGCGGACCAATACACTGGCAGTGCCGGGCGCGGGCGATGCTGCGGTCGTTCGTATAAAAGGAACGAAACGCGCGTTGGCGCTGGCTACCGACGGGAATGGACGCTGGTGCCAGTTAAATCCGCGGTTGGGCACCATGCACGCGGTGGCCGAGGCGGCGCGCAACGTGGCATGTTCTGGCGCGAAACCTATCGCCGCGACGAATTGCTTGAATTTTGGCAGTCCGGAAAAGCCAGAAGTGATGTGGCAATTCAGCGAAGCGATTGATGGGCTGGCCGAGGCTTGCAACCAGCTTGAGACTCCCATTACCGGCGGAAACGTCAGTTTCTACAATGAAACTCTGGGCAGCTCCATTTATCCGACACCGGTGATCGGAATTTTGGGGGTGATGGAAGACGCCACGAATGTTTTGAAGATGGCGTTTCGCGACGAAGGAGACATTGTGGTGTTGCTTGATGGCATGAGTGTGGCGAGGGATTCGTCGGGCGCTATTAGTTCGAACGGCACAAATTCTCATCTAGCTCGTGAATTTTCCTCGTCCGAATATTCCAAGACGATTGGCGGTATCGTCGCCGGTCAGCCACCAGTCATCGATCTTCCCGCGGAGAAACGTCTGCAACAATGCCTGATTGCACTGGCCGCATCGCGCTCAGTTCAATCTGCTCACGACATCAGCGATGGGGGGCTGGCGGTCACTGTGGTCGAATCCTGTTTCGCTTCGGCGCCTGCGCGGAAGTCCGGCGATATCCTGGGCGTACAGATAAGAATGGAAGAGGGTAACCCTGCTGAATCCGCTGTGTTTGGAGAGCGGGGAGCGCGCGCGGTAATTTCCGTTTCGCCAGCCTCGCTGAATGCAGTGCTGGAAATGGCGCGAAAACATGGTGTTAATGCAGCACAAATCGGAAAGGTTAACGCTGATGGCATTTTCAGCATCGAACTCGATGGAAGTGCCATAATCGAAGAGTCCGTTGAAACACTTCGCGATATCTGGGCCTATTCGCTGGAGCGCGCACTCAAACAATGAATCCTAAGCTCGCTTACGCTGACGATCATTTCCACGACGAATGCGGAGTATTCGGCGTCTTTGGCCATCCTGAAGCGGCCAATCTGACGTATCTCGGTTTGTACGCTTTACAGCATCGCGGCCAGGAATCCGCGGGTATGGTTTCCAGTGACGGCCATGAATTGCATCTTCACCGCGCGATGGGCGAGGTAGAAGAAATTTTTCAACCTGCCGTGCTGGCAAGACTCCCGGGGACTGCGGCAATCGGTCACGCGCGGTATTCGACGGCCGGCGACAAAGCATTGCTCAACGCGCAGCCCATCATGATCGATTGCAACAAAGGCAAAGTCGCGCTGGGGCACAATGGCAACCTCACCAACGCCGCGGAATGGCGCCGCAAACTGGAACATCGCGGCTCTATTTTTCAAACCAACAGTGACACGGAAGTGATTGTTCACCTGATCGCCCGATCGCCCGCCCGCAATTTATCGGGTGCGATTGGCGATGCGCTTAACCAGGTCGAAGGCGCGTACTCGCTGCTGTTGCTGACGACCGACGAGCTGTATGCGGTGCGCGACCCACGCGGTTTTCGGCCGTTAGTACTCGGCAGATTGCCTGCGACGGAAACCGCCGCGGAAGCGTGGATGGTGGCTTCTGAAACATGCGCGTTTGATCTCCTCAATGCTCAATACATTCGCGAGGTCGAGCCCGGGGAGATGGTGCGCATCTCCAAATCCGGCATCGAGTCCATTCGCTTTGCGCCGCCCAAGCAGCAACAGCACTGCGTGTTCGAACACGTATATTTTTCTCGTCCCGACAGTATTATTTTCGGCCGCTCGGTGAATGAGAGCCGTGAAGCGCTCGGTCGCCTGCTTGCTCAGGAACATCCCGCCGACGCGGACATCGTTGTGCCGGTACCGGACTCCGGTGTCCCGGCCGCCGTCGGTTACGCGCTCGAATCTAAAATTCCTTTTCGCATGGGCCTAATTCGCAATCATTACATCGGTCGCACTTTCATTGAGCCATCGCAGGCCATCCGCAATTTTGGCGTGAAGTTGAAACTTAATCCTGTGCGGGGATTGATCGAAGGCAAACGCGTAGTGCTGGTGGACGACTCCATCGTTCGCGGCACGACCAGCCGCAAGATCGTGCGAATGGTGCGCGAGGCCGGCGCCAAGGAAGTGCACGTGCGCATCAGTTGTCCCCCGACGATTTCGCCCTGCTATTACGGCGTGGACACGCCGACACGCGAGGAATTAATCGCCTCTTCCAATTCACCGGAACAGATTCGCAAATTTCTCGGCGCTGATTCGCTGGGTTACATCTCGATGGCGGGGTTGCGCCAAGCCGTGGACGACAGGGAAGGAAAGTTTTGCACTTCCTGTTACACGGGCGTTTACCCGACTGACCTTGTGCAACTGGAAGTGCGCGCCGGTAAAAGCGGCGTGGGCAACGGTGTGGTCGGTGACCTGAACGGAAACTCCGCTGATGAATTCGCAATAGAAAGGCCTGTGGTGGTGGAAAGTGAAGGCTGACAGCGACAAGAAACAAGAAGTGACGCACGTGCCGGTGGGCACAAAAATTCAGCGCGAAATTATCGCGTGGTTTTGGGTCGGCCTGGCATTTCTGCTGATTAATGGAACGATTGGACAGGCACGCGTAATTCCGTCAGGCTCCATGGAAAATACTTTGCTCATCGGCGACCACCTGATCATGAGCCGCATCGGCTACGATGCCGGTGTTCCGTTCACGAGCTGGCATTTGCCGTTGTGGCGTAATCCGAAACGCCAGCAGGTAATTATTTTTAAGCCACCGTTCGCGCCGGATACGCCGGATTACGTGAAGCGCGTGATTGGGCTGCCGGGCGATAGCGTCGATATCCACGATGGAGCCGTGTGGGTCAACGGTCAAAAGCTTACCGAGCCGTACGCCGTGGGCGCCAGTGAGCCCTATGAGCTGCACACGCCCTATAAAGTTTCCGACAATTGTTATTTTGTGATGGGCGACAACCGCGGCAACTCTTACGACAGCCGCTTCTGGGGCTGCGTTCCGCGCAAGGATATCATCGGCACGCCGGTGATGATTTATATGTCTCTGGATGCGCCATCGGACGCCTGGGAGCCGGGGCAGATTCGGGAGCGTTTTTTTGCGTATGCCAACGCTATCCTGCATCCCGGTAGCGTGCGATGGCGAAGATTGTTTCACATATTTTGACTGCGGGAAGCTCTCCCGCGGTGAGATTTCCGCTGCATCCCCCGCAGGGTAATCGCGTCAAAACCCATTACCGCATTTGCGGGCGGTTCTTAAGTTTTTGCATCAAAGTGCATACCGAATCATCGAATTGAATTGCAGATAAGGCTTTCATGAAATACGCAGATGCGGGAGTCGACATCGCGGTAGCGGACGACGCGAAGCAAAGGATTCGCCACCATGCGAGCCGCACATTCACGCCGGGAGTTCTCGGTGGCATCGGCGGATTTGGCGGGCTTTTTGCGCTCGACACCAAAAAATGGAAAGAGCCCATCCTGGTTTCCAGCGCGGACGGTGTGGGAACCAAATTGAAAGTCGCCATGGCCATGGGGGTGCACTCCACGGTTGGCGGCGACCTTGTGAATCACTGCATCAACGACATCCTGGTGCAAGGGGCTGAGCCACTTTTCTTCCTCGATTATCTGGCAATGGGCAAGCTCGAGCCGACGGTTGTGGAGCAACTTGTCGACGGCATGAGCCGCGCGTGCCGCAAGGCCGGCTGCGCATTAATTGGAGGAGAAACGGCGGAGATGCCGGGATTTTATCCGGCCGGTGAATATGATGTCGCGGGTTTCATTGTGGGCGTGGTTGAGCGCAAGAATATGCTTAACGGAAAAGCTGTGAAGCCTGGCGACGCGTTGATTGCATTACCATCGTCGGGGCTGCACACCAATGGATATTCTCTGGCGCGCAAATTGGTATTTGAAGTCGCGAAACTCAGGCCGGACACGTACGTTGCGGAAGTGGGGAATAAGATTGGCGCGGAATTGCTTAAGCCGCATTTGTGCTACGCGCCGACGCTAAAAAATATCGTGGCGCGGGGAGGTGTCTCGGCGCTCGCGCATATTACCGGCGGCGGGATTCCTGGGAATCTTCCGCGTGTGTTGCCGAGCGGCGTCAAGGCACAGATTGATCTGGCGTCGTGGCCGGTGCCACCGATCTTCAAGTATCTGGCCAAGATTGGAAAAATCGACGGCGACGAGCTTCTGCATTCCTTCAACATGGGCGTAGGCATGATTCTGGTGGTGCCGCCTGCGCAAGTGAAATTTGTGGAAGGCGATCTAAAAAAACGCCGTGAGAAATTTTTCCGCATCGGGCGTATCGAACGCAGTGATTCGGGGAAAGCTCGCGTGGCTTATTCAGGCGCGCTTGGTTTGTAAGGCAGAGTGCCATTCTTCCGCCAATTTATTTTCCCGGAGCTCCCCATCTTGCACGCATTTCACGCACATTTTACCGATATGAATGATTGTGCTAACGTTTTGCGTTTATGAACAAATGCATAGGCGTGTTGCTGAGCGGACGCGGCTCGAATTTCGAAGCGCTTGCGGATAGCGTTGCCGCGGGCCGAATTCCGGATGCGCACATCGCCATTGTTATCGCCAATCGCGAAGGCGCGCAGGGAATTGAACGCGCTAACGCGCGAGGGCTCGCGACGAAGGTCATCCCTTCACGAGGGCTTGAGCGCGAAGCTTACGATCGCCAGATTGTTTCCGTTTTGCGCGAACAGCAGGTTGATTTGGTCTGCTTGGCCGGTTATATGCGGTTGTTGTCGCCGTACTTCATCCAGTGTTTTCCGCAGCGCATCTTGAATATTCATCCTTCGCTGCTGCCGTCTTTTCCGGGATTGGAATCTCAGCGGCAGGCGCTTGAATATGGCGTGAAATTTGCGGGCTGCACGGTGCATTTTGTGGATGAAAATCTGGATGCTGGGCCGATTGTCCTTCAGGCCGTCGTGCCGGTGCTGGATACTGATACACCGGACACGCTATCCGAAAAGATTCTGCGCGAAGAACATCGCATTTATTCCGAAGCGGTAAAAATTGTTCTCGAAGGCCGTTTCAAAATTGAAGGCCGGCGTGTAATGCAATTAGCTAACCAGGCTGCTCACCGGTGAACTTGCACAAGAATCGATGACCACCACAACGTTCAAACCTGTCGCCGCGCAGCTCGCTTATCTAAAAAAGGGCAGCGCGGAAATTATTCGCGAAGCGGAGCTGCAGACCAAGCTTGAAAAATCCGCCAAGACCGGGAAGCCTCTGCGCGTGAAGCTGGGTGTGGATCCTACCGCGCCGGACATTCATCTCGGCCACACCGTGGTGATACGAAAATTGAAACATTTTCAGGAAATGGGGCACACTGCCGTTTTTCTGATCGGCGATTTCACTGCCATGGTGGGTGATCCGACCGGGCAGTCCGAAACGCGCCCGCCGCTTACTCGCGAACAGGTGAACGCCAACGCGGAAACGTATCTTGAGCAGGTGTTCAAGATTCTTGACCGCGACAAAACCGAAATTCGCTATAACAGCGAGTGGCTCGATAAATTGACGAGTTACGATATCGTGCGACTGTGCGCAAAATATCGTGTCGCTCGCATGCTGGAGCGCGAGGATTTTCACACGCGGCTTACCAATCAGCAGCCCATCTCCATGCATGAACTGCTTTATCCGCTGCTGGTTGCTTACGACTCCGTAGTGCTCGAATCGGACGTGGAGTTGGGAGCCACGGAGCAAAAATTCAATTTACTGATGGGCCGTGAAATTCAGCGCGAGTACGGTCAGGAATCGCAAGTGGCCTTCACCATGCCGATTCTAGTGGGACTCGACGGCTCACGCAAAATGTCCAAGAGTCTCGGCAATTATGTGGGCATCACCGAGATGCCGGACCAGATATTCGGGAAGATGATGTCCATCCCAGATGAATTGATGTGGTCTTATTACGAGTTGGTGACGGATTGCACGCCCGACGAAATCGCCAAGCTCAAGAGCGATGTCTCCAGCGGAAGTACGCACCCGATGGACGCGAAGATGCTCCTCGCGCAGGAGGTGGTGAGCGGTTTTCACGGGAAGGCCGCGGCTCGCAAAGCGTCCGAGGTGTTTCAGCGCGTTTTTCGCGATCGCCAGGCGCCCGAGGAGGCGCCGGTTAAAAATGTAGCAGCGAGCGCGCCGCAAATGATCAAAGTTTTGTTGGTGACGCTAGGGCTGGCAAGTTCTGTTAGCGAGGCGGAGCGCCTGGTGAAACAGGGCGCTGTAGAAATTGATGGCCAGCGAATCGATGATCCGCGCAAAGAAGTGGGCCTGAGTAAAGGCAGGGACTTTCTGCTGCGCGCAGGTAAGAAAAAATTTGTGCGTGTCGTCGTGGAATAATCCTGGGCTGATGCCGGATGCGGCGATTCGCAACTAATCGAGAATCTCGCTTACCATTCCAGCCACTTGGCGCGCTACGGAAGGCGCGGCGGTCAGGCCCGGCGACTCCATACCGACGAGGTGAATCATCTGCGGCACTTTGGCGTCACGTTCGATGACAAAGTCGGCCATGCCGTGTTGATTGGGGGGCACGAGCTTGGGGCGCAAGCCGGAGTACGCGAGTTGCAAATCATCGGCGGCAATTTCGGGCACTAACAGCTTGGCTCCATCCGCGAAATCGGCTACGGTGAAGCGATCTCGCTCGTAATCATCTTTATCTTTCACGTATCGCGCCGTGGGCCCGATCAATACGGTGTCCCAAATTGTTTTTGTGAAGTGCATTCCGAGGGTGAGGCCATCGGCATGCGGCAATGGATATACCAGGCCGTTGATCAGGGAACGCCGCGGACCGCGGACTTCGCAGTACTCGCCGCGGACAGGATAAATCTTCCAGGAATTATTGCCGATTAACGCCGCGACATCGTCCGCATATAGTCCGGCCGCGTTTATAACGCAGCGCGCCTCGATGGTTTCCTGCGTCGCAATCTCATCTTGGCGTGCCGCCGTACTGGCATGCTCGCGTGCAACCTGCGTCCTTGAAGTTTTCGTCTGGGTGCTTACATCGCCGACGCGAATCCCAACGCGTATTGCGTTTGCAGTTGGTTCCAGAGACACAACTTGCGCGCGAGTGACGATGTGCGCGCTTTGCTCCACGGCAACGCGCACGTAGGTGCGCACCAATTCTTCCGCCGAAACAATCCCCGTACTGGCCACATCCAAGGCCGCGACTCCGGCGATATGCGGTTCGCGCGCATGAATTTCTGCCGGGCCGATCAATCGCAAGCCTTCGACGCCGTTCTCCTGACCACGCTTGTATAACGCTTCCAACGCAGGTTGTTCGTGTGTTTCGGCGGCTACCACCAATTTGCCGGTACGCCGATGCGGAACATTGTGCTTTTCGCAGAAATCAAATGTCAGCGAATTGCCTTGCAGGCAGTGGCACGCTTTGAGCGAGCCGGGCGAATAATAAATTCCCGAGTGGATTACGCCGCTGTTGCGGGTGCTGGTGGCCATTCCCACTCGTGGGAAGCACTCCACGACAAAGACGTCCTGCCATTGTTTGGAAAGCTCGGCGGCTATGGCGCAGCCAACTATTCCGCCGCCGATAATCAAAATATTTACTTCGTCCATAAGGGTGAATTTCGCGCGTTAAGGGTCGTAAGAATAATTCTATGCTTAGGTTTGCTCGCCCGGGGGAAGCTCATCGAGAAAAGGTACCGTGTCCACTAAGCGGGCCGGGGTGCCATCATGCACCGCGTACGTGGCGTGTTTGTTTTTGTCGTACCCGGAGCGCCACAGTGAAGCGGCTCCGTGCTGGCCGTCTTTGTTGATGGCATAAAAAAATATATGAAAGGTGGCGAGCTTTTTCTTGTCTTTTTTGTAATTGTGCGCCACGCGGCTCATGGCTTCGAGGCACGCGTCCGAGGGCGATTTGCCGCGGCGCATCATTTCCACGATGGTGTGGCCGCCAGAAATTTTAATGTTCTCCTCACCTTTTCCCGTCGAACCTGCGGCGCCGACTTCGTTATCCACAAAACAGCCTGCTCCGATGATCGGTGAATCTCCTACGCGTCCGGGAATTTTCCATGCCAGCCCCGAGGTTGTGGTGGTCGCGGAAATGTCTCCCTTGGCATCGACCGCCATGCAAGGAATCGTGCCTGTGGGTGGATGCGCAATCACGTTTTGAATATGCGGCAGCCATGCACGTTTTTCAGGCGTGTCGAAAATCGCAGCGATTTGTTGGTTATATCCGTCAATCGAGGATTTCTGGACATATTCGGGACTGTCGATTCCGGGGCGCCAGTTGAACGAGGTGGAAGCTTTCCAGGCCAGCCACGCAAGGCGGGAACGTTCGGTGAGGAGATTCAAATCTTCGAAGCCCTCGTCGAGCGCCAAACGGTGTGCGCCTTCGCCGACAATCATTACGTGATTGGTGCGCTCCATCACCGTTTTCGCGAGCCGTGAAACATTTTTGATGCGGCGCACGCTGGCCACCGATCCCGCGCGTCCAGTGGGGCCGTGCATACAGCTGGCGTCCAGCTCTACTTCGCCCTCCTCGTTGGGAAGGCCGCCGAAGCCGACGGAATCATCGTTGGGATCATCTTCCACCACGGTTACTGCAGCGACGACGGCATCCAGGGTGTCGCCACCTTTTTTTAGAATGTCCATTCCGTGATCGAGGGCGTGGAGGCCGTTCGAGCTGGAAATAATCAGCGGGCGCTTGCCTTTAGCGGCGTTTTCAGCGTCAGGCAGCAACGGAGTCGTCACGTTTGCTGGGTTTATGTCACGGCCAAAAAGCTTATTGGCGCTGGCAACCGCGCTGCCCGCCAATGAGGTGAGGAAGAATTTCCGCCTCGACCATAGTTCCATGGAAGCCTCCGTTGTTTCGCTTTGCAGTTTGGTCTCAAGCAAAAACCGTGCGGGCCTAGTATGTGGCAGCGGCGCAGCTAGGTGAATTAAAACTTTTAAGTTTTGTAGAGCACGGAACTACTCGTAGGCGTACAGCGTGAAGCGAAAAACTATTCTGAGGCGCCCAGCGGCAGAAAATACTGCGTGCCTTTGACGGGGTCCTGAAGCCGGCGCAGCAATTGCTGCAAATCTTCAGAGCGTTCCACGAAATCGATCTCCGAAGTATTGATTACCAGCAGATCGGACGCGGCGTAGTGAAAGAAAAAATGTTCGTAAGCCCGGGCAACCTCTTCGATGTATTCAGGCGAAATTTCGCTTTCATCGCGAGAAGCCTTTTTCTCGATGCGTGCCCGCAAAACTTCTGGTTTGGCTTGCAGATAGATGACCAGATCCGGAGCGGGAATGCCCGCAGTCAGTACTTCGTAATAGCGATCGTAAAGTTTCAGTTCCTCGTCATCGAGATTCAGATTGGCGAAAATGCGATCCTTCTCAAGCAGAAAATCTGAAAGAACAGGGGCCGGAGCGCCCGACACCAGCGCTTCGCGAATACGTTTCTGGCGTTCCATCAGGAAATACATCTGGGTGCGCAGAGCGGAGCCGGGTTTTTCTTTATAAAAATCGGAGAGAAAGGGATTGTCGTCGCAATCGTAAAGGCGGCGGGCATGCAGTTTTTCCGCGAGAATCTTTGCCAGCGTAGTTTTGCCGACGCGCAAAGGCCCTTCCACAACGATAAAGCGCGGCGACTTCGGAACGGGATTTAATTCGCCCCTGGAAGACGGTTTATGGGCGTTCGACGTGTCAGCCCATCCAGTTGGTGCAGTGGAATGCAAAGGGGTGGTGTTCGAATCGTTGGAGGGCATGTGTCTCGCATGGTTTAGAAGTCGTGATACTTAATCGTGCCGAAAGTCGCGAGCGCATTATACCGCAGCTCATGAGAGTGCTACGCGTGGATTTCTAGCGCTCGAGGGTTCAACATAAACACCGCGTGAATAAAAAATAAAGTAATTCGAGAACAAAACAAGTAAACAGACCACGCCAAAAAACAACTCCTCGCAGGAAAGACTTGCGAGGAGCGATTACTACGCCTCTGAGGGGAGATGGTTGTGCGTCGCAAACGCGCGGCGCATCCTGAAATTTTATCAGCGAGCCGCAAATTTAGTGGACTACGCGAACGTTGTGAATGCCCGCCTCGAACGAGACGCTGGCCATTGCGCTTTGCGGCACCCACCACAACTTGCGCACCCAAGGACGCGCGCTCACCATGGCGCGCCTGCCGATGATATCCATCAGCAGCGGGGTGACTTGTGTTGCCACATAAATTGTCCCGGAATGGGCAAACGGGCGCATCAAAGGATCGCCCTCTCGTCCGAAATTGCGAGACAACGCGCGGCGAGTGGACCAGGCGTCAAGCACCGCTCCGGCATGTTCCGCGACCATGAGGCTGTACCAGGTTATTTTTTCGTTGCGATTGTCGTAGTGGTGAAGGATCGCTGGCTTGACCGGCTGGAACGCGAAGGAGCGCGGTTCCGGCAAGGCAGGGTCAGCGAAGGATGGATCAGCGTCACTGTTCGATTTTGGCTGCGGCATGGAAGGTAGGGATGCCGAGAGGGTAACTGGAGTCAAGCTACGCGGCGCGGTCTCCTTCGAGGTTAACGCAGGGGAAGTTGTGTTTGGAACTTCGTCGACGAGGGCCGCAGGATCTGATACCGGGAGGACGACATTCCCAAGCAACGGGCTCAAGAAGAGAAGGGCTGCGAGCAACATGATTCGCTACCTCGGGCGCGGCGGAATGTAGAACTCTGGTTCCCGTAACTGAATCGAGTGTGGCGGTTTGGAAGGGGTTGGTCACTGGCCTAAGCGGCACAGTCTTGGTGGTACTTGGGTTATGGGACCAAAGTTTGCCGCGGTGAGTCTACGGTCCTAATGGAGGACTAAGGAAAGAATCGCCAAACAAATTTGTCAGACTGGCAGCGCGAAGTCTAAGCGCCATGATCTCTACAGTTTACGGCAAACCGTCACGCCATCGCGCAAGGGGATCAAGACGCTAAATAAATCCTTCGACTCATAAACCATGCGGTTGAATTCCTGTACGCCGCGGGTGTCGGCATCCCCGGCTTCCGCTTTTCGCGCAGCCTTTCCCGACCATAAAGTATTGTCGGTAATAAACAGACCGCCGCGACGAAGTCTCGGCAGCGACTGCTTGGCCGCATCGGGATACTCGCGTTTATTAATATCGTTGAAAATTAAATCGAACTCGCCGGGAGTCTTTTTTAGCAGCGTCAATGCGTCGCCAGTTTCTACGCGAATTTGTGGCGCGACGCCGGCACGCTTAAAATACGCTTTGGCGCGCTTGGCATTTTTCGGGTCGCCGTCCGTGTAGGTAATTTCTGCCTGCGGCCCGGCTGCTCGCGCCAGCCATATCGTCGAATAACCGATGGCCGACCCTAGCTCGAAGATTCGTTTTGCGCCGGAGATTTGCACCAGCAACGCCAGTATGCGGGCTACCGCTGGGCCGATAATTGGAACTTTGTGCTGCGCGGCGTATTCCTCCATGTCGCTGAGAACCTTATCGCGCTTGGGCAGCAATTCGTAAAGATAATCCTCAACCTTTTCGTTCATGAATCCGCTTCGCAAATTTTTTGGCAGGTTCACAAACTCTCTCCCGGTTTCAAGACATGAATCTCCAGCCCGGCAATGTGTTTGCTCTCCGCACGCAACTGCTCGGGCGTTCCGGTGAGAACAGGAAAAGTTCCATAATGCATCGGGATTACATGTTTGACGCCAAGCAGACGTATCGCATAAGCAGCCTCGCGCGGCCCCATGGTGTAGTTATCTCCAATTGGCAGGCACGCGATGTCCGGCTTGTACAACTCCGCAATCAGCTTCATATCGCCGAATACGGTCGTGTCTCCGGCGTGGAAAAGAGTCAAACCGCCGGGCATCCTCACGATGAAGGACGCCGGCTCGCCGCCGTAAAGGACCTTGCCGTTATCGTCGATCGAATTGGAATGGAATGCATGGGTCAGCGTGACTTCAAAATCTCCCACGCGTAAGGTGCCGCCTTTGCCCATAGGTTTGACTTGGTCGCCAAATCCCTTGGTGCCGAGCCACATGGCGGTCTCAGCGATCGCCACGATTTTAGGTTTATGCTCCTTGGCGAGCGTCAGTAAATCTCCAAAATGATCGCTATGGCCATGAGTTAGAAATATGGCGTCGAGCCTTTTCATCTTCTTTAATTCTGGCGGACACTTTGGGTTGGTGGTCACCCAGGAATCCAGCAGGGCCACTTCACCGCTGGGCGTAGTCAGAGAAAACGTACTATGCCCGAAAAAAGTGAGCTTGTTGCCTTTCATATCCAACATGTCTGGTCTCCGAACGCAAATTTAGTTTGCTGAGTTTGATCAAACTCAGAGGGTCGCTGTTGTCTTGGATGCCGCTACCTGGAGGTAGCGGTGCCGCCATCGCCGGAACTGAGCACCGTGCGTATAGCGGCCTCATAGGTGTCGCGATTATTTTCGCCCACCAAATGACCAATCTGGCGTCCATCCTTGGCGTAAAAAACGGAAGCGGGGATCGCGCCATTCCAGCCGGGCAATACCGCCTGCGTAAAATCCGCCTCTCCACCCTTCTTCTTTCGAAAATTAGGAAACACCGGGTTATAGCGGGCGATGAATCGTCGCATCAGAATCAAGTCACCGTCATCATCGAGGTTCACGCCTACGACGTGCAAGCCTTTGGGCGCATATTCTTTGGCCAGTTCATTCAGCATGGGATACTCGTCCCGGCAGGGCTCGCACCAGGTGGCCCAAAAAGTTACCAGCAATGGTTTGCCGCGATACTGCTCCACCAGTTCTTGATAACCCTGGGCATCAATGATTTTGGGATCTGATGTCCGCTTTGAGGCTTGCGGGACGGCCACAGCAATCGCGAGGGCCACGCCGCTGAAGCAAAACAACAACGCCACGCCTGCAATTCTTCTGATGGTCATGATTTTCATCCGTTCATCGGACAATATTTTAGCGAATGTTGAGAATCTGAATCACGTTAACGTACAATGAGTATGCGTCTTCGCCGAAGCGTCGTCACCGTTACATATTCCTATTAGTTAGACGCCCGCGCTGCTCGCCGGTGTTTCGCTTCAAAGGAGATTTTGAATGGCTTACGTAATTGCCGAACCGTGCACCGGCACCAAGGATACCGCGTGCGTGGACGTTTGCCCGGTGGACTGCATTCACCCGCGCAAGGACGAACCCGGCTTCGAAGGCGTCCC
>DATNKL010000045.1:0-7608 GCA_035603415.1 Candidatus Acidiferrales bacterium | reverse complement strand
AAATATCTCGCTGGTATGTCGCCCCCCGATCACCACGCCGGCCAGAAAAATCCCCGGCACATTGCTCTCTAGCGTCTCCGGATTCAACTCCGGCTTCAGCGTTTTTTCATCCAGCTTCACTCCCAGGCTCTTGATAAATGTATAGTCCGGATGATATCCCGTCAGCGCGAACGACTGTTTCGCTGGCAGCCGCTTCTCCCCGCTTTTATTTTCAACCACTACGTACTCTTCCGTAAATTCCTTCACCCGCGTATTAAACAGCCCGGTAATCTGTTTTGCCTTGATCCGATTCTCAATATCCGGTCGCACCCAATATTTAATCGTCGCCCCCAGCTCCGCGTCGCGATGCACCAGCGTTACCCGCGCCCCGTTGCGATATAAATCCAGCGCCGCCTCCGCCGCTGAATTCTTCCCGCCAACCACCACCACATCCTGCCTCCAATAAGGATGCGGCTCCGTATAGTAATGCGACACATTCGGCAAGTTCTCGCCCGGCACTCCCAACATGTTCGGCAAGTCGTAATACCCCGTGGCCACCGCGATTTTCTTCCCGTGATATTTCTGCCGGGCCCCATCCTGCGCGACAGTATTCACCGTAAAATTCCCGTCGCTGCCCTCCAGCCC
Organism: Candidatus Acidiferrales bacterium; assembly: GCA_035603415.1. Taxonomy (GTDB): domain Bacteria; phylum Acidobacteriota; class Terriglobia; order Acidiferrales; family UBA7541; genus Acidiferrum. The sequence continues at coordinate 6,984 of DATNKL010000045.1, read as the reverse complement.
CTCAATCAACTCAAACAGCCGCAGCTCCAGTTCAAAATGCTCAACGCACTTACGGTAATATTTCAGCGCCTCCACACGCGTCGGTTTTTCCGCGGCGCAAACCAGCGGCAAATCCCCAATCTCCAGCAATTCCGGCGTCGTAAAAAAGACCATGTTCACCGGATAATTGAAAATCGAATTGCACAACGTACCCTTATCAATCACCAGCGACCGCATCCCCGCCCGCCGTGCCTCAATCGCCGTCGCCAGCCCCGTCGGCCCAGCCCCAAAACAAATAATGTCGTAGGTTTCCATGATTTTCAGTTTGCAGTCTCACCCGCCCAATTGCAAACCGCGCCAAAACTGGAGCGGTGTAAACCCCAGCTAGTCACCCCGGCTCTCTATTCTCGTTGAGCTCCCGGCCGCGGGGCCGGCGTCTGCCTTTGAAGTTGATGTGTTTCTCCTGCCTTTGACGTTGGGTGGCCCATCCTTGCGTTTCTTGCAAGGTGGGGCTTTTTCCGACCCCTGGCTGAGCCTTTTTCCGAGCTTTTTTCCGAGCCTTTATATCCCCCACCTGCAACTGCCCAAACAAAAATCACCACTAAGCCAACTCCAGAATCTCCATCAACTCCCGCCGAAACGCCGCCAGCTCTTCCAGCCGCTCCGCAGTAGCAGCAATCTCCGCCCTCTTCCAAACAAACACTTCCCCATTCCCGCGTTTCACCCGCACCCCAAAATTTCCATCCACTAAATACGAAGCCGGAGCCAGCACCTTCAGTCCCGCATTCGGCGCCGGCGCCAACACCACCGCACACTCTCCTTTGCGCATGCACAGCGCGTTTTCATACGGCGGAATCGCAATCGGACGAAATCCCGCCGTCACTAATCGCTCAAGCGTACTTATATGCAGCGGCGATAGCTCCAAAGCCATAACTCACCACTCAATTTAGAATTTTAGTTTTGCAGGCGGTAAAAAGACTTCTAGATTTAAGTCACACTGCAATCGCAGTCCCTGACGACAACAAACTACGCCGCGGTCGAATCAGCCTTCGATGACGAACTCGACGAATCGCCTTCCAGCTGCGCCAGTATCTCCCGCAGCGTGCTGATCAATTCATCGCGCGTAACATGGCTCTTCTTAAACTGAATCCGAAACTTGAACTCCTCATCTTCCGGCTCAAATTGAAACAGAAACGGCTGCGGCCTCTGAGGCCCGGCAACATGCTCTTGGCGTTCCCTACGCGCCTCATCGCGCGTCAAGCCGCCCTGCATGATGCGCTGAATCGTCTCCATCATTTTCTTTTCGGTGGGCTGCCGCGCAATTTGCAGCAGCAGCGACTTGGTCAGGATCCCCTGCTCCGCGCACTTCTTCCGCAGCGCCTCCGGAATATGCAGCAACGAAAGCGTTTCCGTAACGGAAGTCCGCGCCCGCCCGATTTTCCGCGCGATGTCGTCATGCGTATATTCAAACTGCGTGCCCAGCCGGTCGAGCCCCTCCGCTTCCTCAAACGCCGTCAGATCCTTGCGCTGCAAATTCTCAATCAGCCCAATTTCCAGCGTCTCGGCATCATCCGCGGTCTTTTCAATGCACGGCACCTCGCGCAATCCCGCTGCGCGTGAAGCGTGATATCTGCGTTCCCCCGAAATAATGTAAAAGCAATCCTCGCGCGCAATAAACCGCACCAGCAGCGGCTCCAGCACACCCTTCTCGCGTATCGAGTCCGTCAGTTCGCGCAAATCTCCCAACGCCTTCCGCGGCTGATCCGGGTTCGGACGGATCTGCTCCACCGGAATCATTCTTCCTACTGCCGCGCCGCTGTAGCTCGTTAATGATTCGACGTAGTGCGCGTCATGCCGCATCTTCAGCGTGGCTGGCAAGCCGATTCTCTTCAACACGTTGAATAACCTCCCCGGCCAATTTCTTATACTCCAGCGCGCCCGGTGACTTGGGAGCGAAGGTCAAAATTGTTTCCTTATACGCAGGACTCTCTTCAAGCCGCACGTTCTTACTGATCTTTGTCTTGAACAATACTTCGCCAAACACCGTGCGAATCTGTTCATGTGTGTCGCGCGAAATATTCGTGCGCTTATCAAATAGAGTAATCACCACGCCCAGCATTTTCAAACCCGGATTGGGCCGCGCGCGAATTCTCTCGTACGTTTCCAGCAAATCATCGGTGCCTTCAATCGCAAAATAAGCCGCCTGAATCGGCACCAGCAAATGTGTCGACGCCACCAGCGCATTCACTGTCAAAATTCCCAGCGACGGCGGAGTGTCCAGCACGATGTAGTCGTAATCTTTTTGCATCGGCGCCAGCGCATCCTTCAATTTAAATGGCGCGTCGAATTGTCCCGCCAGTACTTGTTCCAGCTTGGCCAGCGACAATCGTCCCGGCCCCACAAACAGCATGGGATCTTTCGTGGCTTTCACCACCGCGGTCATTTCCGCGCGGTGATCGCTCAACACGTCAAACATCGACGTGGCCACTTCTCCTGAATCGAAAAATGCGATGGTGGTATTTGCTTGTGGGTCCAGATCGATGAGCAGCGTGCGTTTCCCGCGATGCGCCAGCGAAGCCGCCAAATTGATCGCCGTGGTCGTTTTTCCGACGCCGCCTTTTTGATTTGCAACCGTGATGATGGCAGTCATATCTTTTCTGCCCCCGCCCGCTCGCTCAAATTGTGGCCGTCGCGATCCGGCAAACCGAATCCCAGATATGGGTGTTGTCCGTGGAAAACCCCCTAGACCTAGCTAACTTTACGTTCCCAGCCCATATTATGGCAAGCGAAAAGTAACTATAACTCAGAAAATTATCGGTGGAAATCCCCGGTAGCCTTAACGTTACGGGCCCCACTCGCCCCTTCTTCGTCTTACGTCTGCGTTCAGGCGACTACTGAACTGTTGTCACTGATGCCGACACCCTCGCCCACGAGAGACCCAAGCCGTCCCCCTGCCTTTGCACCACAAGTTCATTTCCGTCGGCGCCCCAGAGATAAAAGAAAGCGCCAGCCGGAGCAATTTCGTTGGGGTCACACTTCGAAATTGTCCCCTCGACAGGGATAACCTTAGCGACTGACGTTCCGCTTTTGGCGTTCAATTCGTACAATCCGTGCGTTATTTTTTTCTCCTGATCGCAAAAATCTTCCACACCCACGAAACTTCTCCCCTCTTCGGTCACCGCAAATCCGTTCGCTCTTCTGGGTACCTCCAAGGAAGGGTCAACAGTCCAGCGCGTTAGTTTTTCAGTAGCCGCATCCACCTCGATGTACTGTAGAAAAGACCACAACAGAACCGAAACACCGTCTTTGCCACAGTGGAGAAAGCTTGCCCTTGGACTAAAAACGAACAAACTCGCGTCGCTGGAGTTGGAGATGGAATCCACTGAAATGAAACTACCGAGCAGCCCCTTCTCCAAACTATAGTGACGCAGAATATTCTTACCCGCGTGCGGCGAATCCCCGTAATTCAACTCGTATCCGAGCGTCCATACCGTACCGTCAGTCGCCTCGCAAACCTGGTGCGCAGAGAAGTCCCCTGTGCGCACCGATTGCAAGGCACGTCCCAAAGAGTCCGTCTTGACGATGAATCTTTGGACGGCTCCATCGGACATCGTGCCTGCGCCAACCGCAAGAATCCCTCCGGTCTGCGTTGCTCCGGCAGAGAGAATGCTAACCTTGGCGGCATCCGCCGGCTCCACGCGCCCTTCGAGCACTTTCTTTCCATTCTTCTCGTACATCGTTACCACCGCTGGGTCTCGGTCAAACTCTACATGCACAAGATAACCGTCGTCCCAAATAGGTACGACACAATCCACACACATCACCTCTGGATATAGAGCCGCATGTACCGGCGCAGAGAGCCTGGGTAGTTCCTGCTCAGGTGGCTGCTGCGCTCCAGTCATCGGGTTAAGGCACATCAAGAGCAAAAGGCTAAGAACTACTTTCAAAAGTTGCTCTTGGGTTTTCATCGCAGCGGACCTCCTGCGCGTCTTCAATAGAACATAAAGCCTAACACTATCTTGTTAACACAAAATTGAACTAATCAGCATCATAACCCCGCCGGCTCAATCCCGCGACGCGACGTAGGAATTCCCGCCTTCCTCGCTCCTCTTGTTTGCCTCTTCTTTCTCCTCCCCGTAAACTTCATCGCACAACAATCCATGCTTCATCTGAAAACTCTTCGCCAGGAACTTCCGCCCACGGTGCGCCTCGCCCTCCCGCTGGTTCTCGCCGAGCTTGGCTGGATGAGCATGGCCATCGTCGACACCGTGATGGTCGGCCATCTCCCCGACAGCGCCACCGCCATGGGCGCGGTCAGCCTCGGCTCCAACATCTTCATCGTCCTCGCACTCTTCGGCGCAGGACTTCTCATGGGCCTCGACACCTTGGTCTCTCAAGCTTTCGGCGCCGGTCAACGCGAAGATTGTCATCGCTCTCTCATCAACAGTATTTACCTGACCATCGCGCTCACTCCCATCCTCGCCGCACCCGTGTGGCTGCTGCCCAATCTTCTTCGCAGCATGCACATTGAGCCCGCCATCCTCGCGCTCGCCATTCCCTACACCAACGCGCTCGCCGTCGGTCTTTTCCCCTTGCTCCTCTACTTTGCGGTGCGCCGTTGCCTACAGGCCATGAACATGGTTCGCATCGTGGCCTTTGCGCTTATCACCGCCAACATCGTCAACGCTGTCGGCAACTGGGTCCTCATCTACGGCAAGTGGGGAGCTCCCGCCATGGGCGCCGTCGGTTCCGGATGGTCCACCGCGCTCGCCCGCTTGTACATGGCCGCCGTGCTCATCATTTATCTTTTGTGGTACGACCAGCGTCATCGCACCGAATTGCTGAAAACTCCCGTGGACATCGATCTCCCGCGCATTCGCCGCCTCATCACTCTAGGCTATCCCGCCGCGCTGCAATTCACTCTCGAGAGCGGCGTATTCGCGCTCGTCACCGCATTGATCGCGCGCCTCGGCCCCGTGCCCCTCGCCAGCCACCAGATCGCGCTCAACACCGTGGCCTTCACTTACATGGTGCCGCTGGGAATTTCTTCCGCCGCCGCCGTACGCGTCGGCCAAGCCATCGGCCGCAAAGATCCTCGCGCCGCGGGCGACGCCGGCAACACCGCAATTTTTTTGGGAGCCGCGTTCATGACTTGCGCCAGCGCGGCGCTGCTGATTTTCCCGCACGCCATCGCGCGCATGTACACTCCCGCAACCGACGTCATCCGCGCCACTACATTTCTTCTCGCCGCCGGAGCCGCCTTCCAGCTTTTCGACGGCATTCAAACCGTAGCGACCGGCGCACTCCGCGGAGCCGGCGACACCCGCACCCCCATGCTCTGCCACGCCATCGCCTATTGGATCATGGGCCTTCCGCTCGGTTACTGGCTCTGCTTCCGTCTCGCTTGGGGCGCCTTCGGCCTCTGGGCCGGCCTAAGCCTAGCCCTAATCCTGATCGGCGTAGTCCTCCTAGCCACCTGGCGCCGAATGACCCGCCGCCTGGTAACTCACATCCCCGCCGCTACGCGCATCTCCACCGCTAGCCTTTAAGTATTTGATTTGATTCGAGTAAATCGGAGGAAAGCGAAGCGCAGGTTTCAGAATCTAGGTTTCAGGGTCTAGTTACGGGGTTTTTGTTTCCAGGTGTAGTTTCGGGAGTAGTTTCCGCCTGCCCCGGGTTCGCAGTTGCGTTATCAAATACTACATTTTGTATCTACCCAGATCATCATCCGACAACCCCTCCAGCCACGACCGCAACTGTTCATTAGTAGTCCGCTCATTAATCGCGCTGGACACTTTCGAATTCTTCAGTACCTGGTCATTCACAAATATCGGGCAATCCATCCGCAACGCCAACGCCAACGCATCGCTCGGCCGCGAATCAATAGTCATCATCTCCCCGTCGCGCTCCACGCAAATCAGCGCATAAAACGTGTCATCCTTCAATTCGCTAACAATAATTTTCTGCACCCGCACTTCCAGCCCCAACAAAACATTCTTCAACAAATCGTGCGTCATGGGCCGCGGCGTCTGCACTTTCTCAATCTCCAGTGCAATGGCATTGGCCTCATACACGCCCACCCATATCGGCAGAATCGCCTGCCCGCCCACATCCTTCAACACCACAATCGGCATGTTCGTAACGGGATCCATCATCAGCCCACGAATCTTCATCTCCACTTCCACGTTGGACCCCCGATCTCCAGTCGCACTAAGCTTTGGATAGCCTACCCCAGCTATTTCGTTCTTTCGAACCTCGAACCTCTAATCTCTAACCTCGAGTCCCACCAAACTCCCCGTCCCACTATCCGTCACCTTCACGCGCACGTAGCTTCCCAGAAGCTCCTTCTCTTGGGAAGAGAAACTTATCACCCGATTCGAAGTCGTATGCCCCGACCACTGATTCTCCCTCCGCGATTTATTACTCACAAAAACTTCCAGGTCCTGCCCCAACATCGCCAAATTCCGCTCCGTCTGAATCACCCGCTGCTTTTCCTGAATCATCGCCAGCCGCTGGCCTTTAATTTCCTCGGAAATCGGATCATTCAGCGCCAGCGAAGGCGTATTCGGTCGCGGCGAATACTTAAATCCAAATACTCCGTCATATTGCGCCTCATCCAGCATGTTCAACGTCTCTGCAAAATCCTCGTCCGTCTCGCCCGGAAACCCCACGATAATATCCGTAGTAATGCTGATCGACCGCTGAGCCCCGCGAATCAGCGCAATTTTCTCCAGGTATTCCTCGCGCGTATACGTCCGCGCCATCGCCCGCAAAACCCTCGTCGACCCCGATTGCACCGGCAAGTGAATGTGATCGCAGAGCTTCGGCTCGCGATCGATCGCCTGCACAATGTCCACGCCAAAATCCCGCGGATGCGAAGTCGTAAATCTCACCCTGCGAATCCCCGCCACCTGCGCCACTCCCAGCAACAAATCCGAAAATTTCATCCGCCGCGCACTCGGATCCACATACGAGTTCACCGTCTGCCCCAGTAATTGCACTTCG
>DATNKL010000132.1:0-48875 GCA_035603415.1 Candidatus Acidiferrales bacterium | reverse complement strand
ATTGTCGGCGCGCCGATAGAAAAAGGCCATGCGCAAAACGAATGGCCCTTTGTTCATAAGCTAAATTTTCTTTCGCGATGCCAGATGCCGTGATGTCCGGGGCATTTCGTGAATGAATCGTGTCGCTCTAGTGTGCTTCCTGCCGGATGCGCATCCCGTAAAACGAGCGGTACACGAAGAAAAACGAAACCGCAAAGAAAGCCGCGGCCAGCGCATGCGTCACGTTAGATCCCTGCGTAACAGTGAGCTGCACAGCCAGCTCGACCGCGAGCAGCCCGAAGAGCGTCGTAAATTTGATCACCGGATTCAGCGCCACCGAAGAAGTATCCTTGAACGGGTCGCCTACAGTATCGCCGACCACCGTCGCATCGTGCAGTGGCGTGCCTTTTTGCTTCAGCTCGACCTCCACAATTTTCTTCGCGTTATCCCAGGCCCCTCCCGCATTTGCCATAAAAATCGCTTGATACAACCCAAAAATCGCGATGCTGAAGAGATACCCGATAAAAAAGAACGGCTCCACGAATGCAAACGACAACGTCGCAAAAAACACCGCGATAAAAATATTCAGCATCCCTCGTTGCGCGTACTTGGTGCAGATCTCCACAACTTTTTTACTGTCCGCAATGCTCGCGGCCTTCGCTTCTTCTAGATGAATGTTGGCCTTGATGAATTCAACCGCGCGGTAAGCCCCGGTGGTAACCGCCTGTGTAGACGCTCCCGTAAACCAGTAAATCATCGCCCCGCCGGTAATCAGTCCAAGCACAAACGGTGCATGCAACAGCGAAAGTTTGTTGACGTTCATAGTCAACCCGTGAGTCAGTGCCATGATGATGGAAAAAATCATCGTCGTGGCGCCCACTACCGCGGTGCCAATTAGCACCGGTTTGGCGGTAGCTTTAAACGTATTCCCCGCGCCATCATTAGCTTCCAGCATTTCCTTGGCGCGCTCAAAATTCACGTCAATGTTGTAATCGCGCTTAAGCTCCTGCTGAATGCCAGGAATTTGCTCGATCAGCGACAGCTCGTAAACCGATTGCGCGTTGTCCGTCACCGGCCCGTAGGAATCCACCGCGATGGTCACCGGTCCCATGCCCAGAAACCCAAACGCCACCAACCCAAACGCAAACACCGGTGCCGCGATCATGAATGTTGCCAATCCCATTTCGCTGATCAAATAGCCAAGCGACATCAGCACCACCATCGCCAGCCCGATGTAATACGCCGAAAAATTTCCCGCCACAAATCCGGAAAGAATGCCCAGCGACGCGCCGCCTTCCTGCGCGGAGCTGACCACTTCGCGCACGTGTCGCGACTCCGTAGAAGTAAATACCTTGACCAGTTCGGGAATAATCGCCCCCGCCAAAGTGCCGCACGAAATAATCGTCGCCAGCTTCCACCATTGCGTGGTGTCCTGCCCGAGCGACGGAATGATCAAGTACGAAACGAGGTAGGTAAAGCCGATCGAAACCACCGAAGTGATCCACACGAGCGAAGTCAGCGGAGCCTCATAGTTCATATCATCGACATCGCCGAACCTCGCCTTGGCGATCGCTCCGTTGATGAAATACGCGGCCGCGCTGGCAATCAACATCACGATGCGCATGATGAAGATCCACACCAGCAATTGCACTTGTACCGTCGAGCTCGATACTCCCAGCAAAATAAAAGTGATCAGCGCCACACCGGTTACGCCGTACGTTTCAAATCCATCAGCGCTGGGCCCCACGGAGTCGCCGGCATTGTCGCCGGTGCAGTCCGCGATGACGCCCGGGTTGCGCGCATCGTCTTCTTTAATTTTGAAGACGATCTTCATCAAGTCAGACCCGATGTCCGCAATCTTGGTAAAAATTCCGCCGGCGATACGCAGCGCGGCAGCGCCCAGCGATTCGCCAATGGCGAAGCCGATGAAGCACGGTCCCGCGTAATCCCCCGGAATAAACAGCAAAATAAACAGCATGATCAGGAGTTCCACGCTGATCAGCATCATGCCGATGCTCATGCCCGCCCGCAGCGGCGTGTGATAAATCGGATACGGCTTGCCGCGCAGGCTGGCAAACGCGGTCCGCGAATTCGCGAATGTGTTCACGCGGATTCCAAACCACGCCACGCCATAACTGCCCGCGATGCCCACCAGACTGAAGAGCAAAATAATTGCCACCCGCATGGCTTCAAATTTCAAAAGCACGCCAAAATAAAGAACGATAACGATGGCGATAAAGATTTCCAGCAGCAGAATGAATTTGCCTTGCGTGATCAAATAAGTTTTGCAGGTCTCGTAAATCAGCTCGGAGATATCCCGCATCGATTTGTGCACCGGCAAATTCTTGAGTCGGCTATAAATGGTCAAACCAAAAATCAGCCCGAACACGCAGAAAATCAGTCCAAACAATAGAATTTTGTGCCCGTCAATACCGAGAAACGAGACCTGCGACAGATCTGGCAGCTTTAGATTGGCCTCGCCGCCAGCCTCCTGAACTTCCTGGGCGCGCGCCGCTGCGCAGGCAAGCATCGAGAGAAACGCCATCCCGGCGCTTATTTTTAAAGTCCCGCGAGCGAGCGAACACAAATTATCGAACCAGATGCGCATCAACAATTCCTCCATAAATTACCAATGATTTTCAGAGCCTCGGCCTTGTGCAACGATTCCGTGGACACTTTCCATATACGTAAAACGGCAAAGGCGGCGCAACCCGCCGATTTCAAACAGGGCCCTGCGTTAGAATGCGGCACGGGCCTAATCTGTACTGTTTATCTTAGCTTGACCACCCCTGGAACCCCTCCCAGGGACGGCGAATAGGCTTTGCGCGGGCTGGCAACAAAGCGCTGATTTATAACATTTAGCAACGATAGCGGTCAAACCGCGCCGATCCTGGCGTAGGAGTCAAACCACCGCCACCCGGTACCGCTAAGTCGCGTCTTCAGCAATGCGGCAAACTTGTGCCAAGAGGCCCCAAAAGGATTGACGCACCTGGAATGGCGAGACGCTGCCGCCTAGCGATGGTAACATGCCATTCTAAATTCGGCCCATTGGTGCGGGCCAACCATACAATTAATCTTTGACGGGAACTATGAGCGCAAACCCATCGGTATCTTCAGCGGCCACCGCCGCTGCATCTTTCGGAAGCGATCACGCCGCAGCGACACCGCTTCGCAGCAACTGGAGCCGCGATGAGGTGGCCGCGATTTACCGCACCGCGCTGCCCGAATTAATTTTTCGCGCGCAAACGATTCATCGCCAATTTCACGCTCCCGACCGCGTGCAGACCTGCCAATTAATTTCCATCAAAACCGGCGGATGCCCGGAAGACTGCGCGTATTGTCCGCAAAGCGCGCACTACGATGCCGACGTGGAACGCCGGGGTTTGCTTGATCCGCAACATGTCATCTCCGTGGCCCGCGACGCAGTTGGCCGCGGTGTGACGCGTTTCTGCATGGGCGCGGCGTGGCGACAGGCGCCGGAGGGCAAGGATTTCGACAACGTCCTGGAAATGGTGCGCGGCGTTTCGGCCCTGGGCATGGAAGTCTGCTGCACCTTGGGCATGTTGACGGAGAGCCAGGCCGTCAGACTCAAAGACGCAGGACTCTCCGCGTATAACCACAATTTAGATACTTCGCCGGAATTTTACGGCTCGATCATCACCACGCGCGTCTACGACGACCGCTTGCGCACGCTTGCCGCGGTGCGCAAAGCGGGCATCACCGTTTGTTGCGGTGGAATTTTGGGCATGGGCGAAAGCGAACGAGACCGCATCGGTTTGTTGCACCAGCTCGCCACTCTGGAGCCGCATCCGGAAAGTGTGCCCATCAACATGCTGGTGCGCGTGGTGGGCACGCCGCTCGCGGAGAAGCCCGCGCTCGATCCGCTCGAAATGGTGCGCGCCATAGCAACAGCACGTGTGTTGATGCCCGCTTCGCGTGTACGGCTGGCCGCGGGAAGAAAGCAATTGTCGCCGGAAGCCGTGACGCTATGTTTTCTCGCGGGCGCGAATTCGATTTTTGTCGGTGAAAAATTGCTCACCACTCCCAACCCGGGTGCGGACGAAGACGAACATCTACTGCAAACGTTAGGATTGAAACCACTCGAGTCGAATGCCGTCTAAATTTAACGAAGCACTGCTCGCGGAATTACAAGCCGGGCTGCGCGAACTCGAATCGCGCAGTCAGCGCCGGACGCTCATGGAAATCGCCGGAGTGAATCTCTGCTCCAATGATTATCTTGGATTAGCAGACAACCCTGCGCTGAAACAAAATGTAATCGATGCCGTGGCTAAGGCCTCTCGAATCGGCGGTACCGGCTCCCGCTTGCTATCCGGGCACGCCGCAGTGTGGACCGAGCTGGAAGAAGAATTCGCTGCGTTCGCCGGCAGCGAAGCAGCTTTGTATTTTGGTAGTGGTTATGCAGCAAACATCGGCTTGCTCACGTCGTTGGCGAATAAAAACGATGTCATTTTTTCCGACGCCCTGAATCACGCCAGCATCATCGATGGGATCCGCTTATCGGGCGCGCGAAAAATAATTTATTCCCATCGTGATTTAAATGCGTTGGAATCGTCGCTGAAAGAAAACCAGTCGAAGCCTGGACGAAAGCTGATTGTGACTGAAACAGTCTTCAGCATGGACGGCGACGTGGCCCCGCTGGATGCCATTGTTGTGCTCGCGGAAAAGTATGGAGCAAGCGTGATTGTCGACGAATCGCACGCCACTGCCACGCACGGACCAGGTGGACGCGGGATTGCTTCGCAGTTCCTGTCCGACCGGGGTGTCGTAGCGGCCATGCATACTTGCGGCAAAGCTTTAGCCAGCGCCGGCGCATTCGTTTGTGGATCGGCAGTGCTCCGCGAACATTTGATCAATCACGCGCGCACATTTATTTTTAGCACCGCCATGCCTCCTTACATCGCTGAACAAATTCGAGCCGCGCTGCGTCTGGCCGCGGGAATGGATTCCGAGCGCGCGGAGTTGTACGCAAGATCGCAGGACTTCGCGAAATCCCTGCAGCGCGATGGTTGGGAATCTTTCGGCACGACTACGCAAATTGTTCCCGCCGTGATTGGCGCGAACGATGCTGCTGTCGCTGCCGCCCAATTTCTGCAGCGGGCCGGATTTGCAGTCAGAGCCATTCGTCCGCCGACCGTGCCGCCAGGCACCGCGCGGCTACGTTTTTCGGTGACACACAAAATCAGCGCCGCTGAACTTGAAAGGCTCGCCGCGGTTTTATCCGCGTGGCGCGCGCAATCGCATCATCCTATTCCTCTGGCATTGGCGGGCTCCGCGTGAGGCACCATTTTTTTATTACCGGAACGGACACCGGTGTGGGCAAGACTACGCTCGCGGCGTTACTCTGCGCTGCGCTTGATGCGGTGTACTGGAAGCCCATACAAACCGGCACGCTCGAAGGCTCCGACCGCGTGACGGTGATGCGCCTCGCCGGCCTCGCCACCGATCGCACGCTGGAAGAGGTTTACAAATTTGTGCCTCCCGTTTCGCCGGACCTCGCCGCGCGCTGGGCAGGCGTGGAAATCGATTTGGCGCGTATTAATTTGCCGACCACGCTGAACAACGATTGGCTGATCGTCGAAGGCGCCGGCGGCGTGCTGGTGCCCATCAATGCGAAACAATTCATGCTGGACCTGATGGCCAAATTCAAGCTGCCCGTAATTCTTGCCGCGCGAAGCGGCGTCGGCACCATCAATCACACTTTACTTACGCTGGCGGCCTTGCACGCGGCGGAGCTTCCGGTGCACGGCGTGGTTTTGATTGGCGACCAGAATCGCGAAAATCGCGAAACCATCGAGCGTTTCGGACACGTGCGCGTCATTGGAGAAATTCCACGCTTACCGAATTTGCACCGCACTTCGCTGATGCACGTGTTCATGAATAATTTCGACCGCGCCGCTTTTTCCCAATAAAGCAAAATGAGTTCGCTGCTGCGCATCTGGCATCCCTTTACGAACGCCGCAATGGATGCGCCTCCGCTGCATGTGGTGCGCGCTGAACGCGTTTATCTTTACACCAAAGACGGCAGGCGCATTCTGGATGCGGTGTCGTCCTGGTGGGTGAACCTCCACGGGCACGCCAATCCGCGCATCGCGGAAGCCATCGCGGAACAGGCTCGCAAAATGGAGCACGTAATCATGGCCGGCTTCACGCACGACGCCGCGGAAGAACTGGCCTCGCGTTTGCGCCAGCGATTGCCGCGCGAAATGACGCACCTGTTTTTTTCCGACGATGGCTCGACAGCCGTGGAAGTCGCCTTGAAACTCGCGGTGCAGCATTTCAGCAACACCGGTCGCGCGCAAAAATCCGAAATCGTCGCGCTCGCGCACGGCTATCACGGGGACACCGCCGGCGCTATGTCCGCCAGCGACGATTCTTTGTTCAACAAGCCATTTCAGTCCATGCGTTATGCGGTGCACCGCGTGCATTCCGCGTACTGCCACCGTTGTCCGGTGGGCCTCATGCGTGCCACGTGTCACATCGAATGCGTGCAGCAACTGGAAACATTGCTAGAGCAGAATCACGAGCGTATCGCCGCGGTCATTGCGGAGCCGTTGCTGCAAGGCGCAGGTGGCATGATCGTTCACCCCGTGGAATTCCTGCAAAAAGTGCGCGCGCTGTGCACTCGTTACAATGTTTTGCTGATTGCCGATGAAGTGCTGACCGGCTTCGGCCGCACCGGAAAAATGTTTGCGTGCGAACTGGCCGATGTGATTCCAGATTTAATGTGCCTGTCAAAAGGAATCACCGGCGGTTTTTTACCGATGGGCGCGACGGTGTGCAGTGACCGCGTGGAGGCGCCGTTTCGCAGCAAAGACCGCTTGCATACTTTTTATCACGGACATTCTTATACCGGGAACGCGCTGTCGTGCGCGGCGGCCAACGCCAGCCTGCAGATTTTTGACGATGAGCCGGTCTTTGAACGCATCGCGATGATTTCCGCGGTCAATACCGAGCGGCTGGAACAATTCCGTAAATTGCCGCAAGTCGCGGATGCGCGGCAGATCGGAACCATGGGAGCGATTGAGCTTCGCGCCGATGATGCTGGCTATTTATCGGCCATGCGCACCAAGCTGTACCAATTTTTTATCGACCGCGGCGTGTTGTTGCGGCCCCTCGGAAACGTAGTCTACGTGCTCCCGCCGTATGTCATCACGCGCGAGGAACTGCATTTCGTTTATGACGTAATTTTGCAGGGCATCGAGGCGTTGTTGTGACAAAGCTCCGGCGTGCCTGCAATTAAGGTGTTTTTCTTTCCGCGCTACGGGTTTGTGCGTCCAAAAATGGCCGTCAGGAGTGTTACTGTGATTTACGCGAGGTGCGGTACCTGGTGATTGCCTTTCGCACATGGAAACATAAGATCGTCGCTTTCGCAGGCAGCCTGGGCGCTCCCGGGCTTTTTCTTATTTCATTCCTCGATTCTTCAATTTTAACCTTCCCGGTTATAAACGATCTTTTGCTGATCGAATTATCTATGCAGCATCCGTCGCGCATGCCGCTTTACGCGTTAATGGCGGCCACTGGATCCACCCTGGGTTGCATTTTTCTGTATTTCATTGCCCGCAAAGGTGGCGAAGCTTTTTTTCACAGCAGGGCAGGAAAGCACGGCGGTGCGATCCGCCACTGGATCGAGCGCAACGGATTTGGCGGAATGCTGGCGGCCGCGTTGTTGCCTCCGCCTACGCCCTTCAAGTTTTTTGTGTTCGCCGCCGGAGTATTCGAAATGCCGCTGACCAGTTTTGCGTCAGCGATTGCCACCGCGCGGCTGTTTCGATATTTCGGCGTGGGCTACCTGGCGGTGCGCTACGGCGACGGCGCTCTCCCGTTTTTACAGCGGCACAAATTAAACATGGCTCTTGCGGCCGTGTTCCTGGTGGCCATCAGCTACGGACTTTCACAGTTAATTTTGCGCGCCAAACATCCCTACGGAGATGCGGCACACAAAAAGAGGGACGACTAAACTTATCTAGCGAGCCATTTCGCGGCTGGCCCACACAATCTCTGCAGAAATTATTTTTCCTGCCGGATCGAAATCGACGGTCACCATCGGTTCGCGTTTCACTTCCCCTGCAGCCGCATAGCGCAAGTCACGGATTTGCACTTCCGAGCCTGCATCCATTTTTTGAATGGTCGCTTTCGGAAATCGCCCCACCAACAAAAAGTTTTTTGCCACTTCCGTGGATTGAGCAGCTTGCAGCGGTGGATTCGGCTCCGGCTTGAACAAATTTATGCCTGGGTCCAGGGAGGAACGCCGTGAGGAATTCAGGTGCACGGCGACTTCGTGAAGCGCGCTTTCTGTTTCCGCGACGCCGTGCCAGGTCACCAGCGACACAAAATCGGAGAACGCTGCAACTTGTCTTGGCAGTTCGCCGACATAGCTGCGATTTTGCATCTGTGCGACGGCCGTAGCATGCAGATCTGCGCGCAGGCCAACATAAGAAACCATCATAACTAATCCCACGATGGCGCCCACGAAGCCGCGCGGTCTTTTGTCCTTCGCGCCGATTTCGGAGCTGACCAGATGAAAAAATTCCGGCAACACAATCGCCGCGACGAGAATCGTCACAATCCAGGGATCGATCGTCGGCAGCCAATCCATCGTAATCCGCGCGGCGTTGATGGGCCAGAACAACTCCACGCCCTGCCATTGCGCCGCATCCGTCGCGAGGTGCAGCCATTGAGCCAACAGCACCGCGACAAAAACGGTTGCTGCGGACAAACGTGAAATCAATTCGCGTGATGCCCACATGCGATACGCCACACTGAAAATGAACGCGATGATCAGCGACGTCAGCAGGGAATGTGTGTAGGTGCGATACCACGCGAGATATGCGGACGGACTTATGAACGCGCTGAATGCATCAACATCAGCGATCATGCCGGCCGGAATGGTGAAGGCCCAAAGTAATCTGGGCGCGCGAGGAAAAATGGCGCGAGACAGCGCAAGCGATGCCAAAGCATGCGTGCCTATGTCCATAAAATGTCAGTCCGGTGCGAAATGCATCGAAACGCTAAGCCGACGCGATGGTACTTCGCCCATTCATGCTCGAGACTTCGGGAACCAACAATTTTAATGCCCCCGGCACAATTTTAAATTCTACCGGCAGGCGCCCAAGCGGTTCGCCATCGACTTGCGCATGCACAGGATTTTCATCCAGCGGTTCGCAGACCACGGAATCGGTCTTCGAGAAAAATACGCCGTTGGTTCCGCGCAATTTGCCCAGCCACAGAGTCGGCAAATAACTTAGATAACGGAGACCGCTCCGCGTACTCAGAGTCATCACTTCAAATTTATTTTCGTACAAATCAGCCAACGTCGTAATTTTGAATGGCCCACCGTAATGTTTGGTGCGTCCCACGATCGCCAGCGACGCGTCGGCGGACTGCCCGTCAATCACCACGCGAAAATGGGGATAGTCGTAGCGAAAAATTTCACGGGCACCCTGCCACCAGTAAGCCAGAATGCCCAGACGAGCCTTCAAGTCCAGATCAATGGAGTAAACGATCCTGCCGTCCGGCCCGGCGCCTGCGACGCTGAGAAAATATTTTCGCTTTTCCGGTTCGCGTAGCGGCGTGGCCAGGCCCAGCGCAATATCCACAACTTTGCCGCGAACCAGTTTGCGCGCCGCACTGGGAATGTCCCACGGAAGGCTCAACTCTTTGGCGAAAATATTGGCGGTGCCTGCCGGCAGAAGAGCGAGCGAAACGCGATGACCGTTCGATGGGCCCGCGAGACCGTTGACCACTTCATTTAACGTGCCGTCGCCTCCGCACGCAACGACCAAATCGCGGCGCTCAATCGTGGCGCGCTGCGCCATCTCCGTGGCGTCTCCTGGGCCTTTCGTTTCGGCGAGTTCGACTTCCATTCCCACGGCGGAAAAAATTTTGCGCGCTTCGTCCAGCGAACGACGGCGTTTCACGCCTCCGTGCCCAGCATTGGGATTATGAATCAGAAGAGCATTCTGAAGCCCGATAGTCATTCGATTGGTGAGGTCCGTGTCCGTCTTTCCGTCTATTCATTCTATATAATGTGAGAGCAATCACAGCATCTCTTCTATCAGAGATTTCTGCGCGAGGAATTCATGGCCAGGGCCGGCGCCGCGATAAAAAACGAAATCGAAGACCTGCGCGAAAAGCTGCGCCATCACGAATACCGCTATTACGTGGCAGACGATCCGGAAATTTCTGACGCGGCCTATGACCGGCTCATGGGCAAGCTCAAGGAGTTGGAAGCCGCACACCCGGACCTAATCACCGCGGATTCGCCCACCGTGCGCGTCGGCGGAGCTCCACGTGCAGGTTTTCAAACTTACCAGCATGCGCGGCCTATGCTCAGTTTGGATAACGCGTTTTCCTATGACGCGCTGCGTGAATTCGATGGCCGCGTGCGGGAAAGCAGCGGCCGCGAAAAAATCGAATACATCGCGGAGCACAAATTTGATGGCCTGAGCATTTCGCTGCAATACCAGGCTGGAGCGCTGGTTCGCGGCGTGACGCGCGGCGACGGGCGCACCGGCGAAGACGTCACGCCCAATGTAAAAACGATTCGCTCGATACCGCTGCGTGTCGATCCGGCTGCGCTCAAAAAAGCGAAATTGCCGCCGAATTTCGAAGTGCGCGGCGAAATTGTGATGCCCAAAAAAGCTTTCGCGGAATTGAACCGGCAGCAGGAACTTTCTGGCGGCAAGATTTTCGCGAATCCGCGTAACGCCGCTGCCGGCGGAGTCCGCGTGCTGGATGCCTCGATCACCGCGTCGCGGCGGCTCGAGTTCTTTTCTTACTACCTGCTGGTCGACGGACGATCGCCATTCACCAAGCTATCCGAGTCCTTGCGGGCGTTGAAGGAGTTGCGATTCCGGGCCTCGGCGGACTGGAAATTGTGCGATGGTATCGAAGAAGTCCTGAAGTACTGCGACAACTGGGAAGACAAGCGCGAGAAGCTTCCGTACGAAATTGATGGCGTGGTGGTAAAAGTAAACTCGATCCCTATACAAAACGAATTGGGATACACGGCGAAGGCGCCTCGTTGGGCCATTGCTTATAAATATCCCGCACGCCAGGAAACCACGGTAGTGAAAGATATTTTTGTAAATGTCGGGCGCACCGGGACGCTTACTCCCGTGGCGTTTTTGGAGCCGGTGCAGGTCGGAGGCGTCACTGTGAGCCGTTCCACCCTGCACAACATGGATGAAATTGAGCGGCTGGGCGTGCAAATCGGCGACACCGTCCTCGTGGAACGCGCCGGAGAAGTAATTCCACATGTTTTAAAAGTCGTGAAGGAAGGCGCGGATCGCAGGCCATTCCGCATGCCGGAAAAGTGCCCCGAATGCGGCAGCACGATTCACAAAGCCCCCGATACGGTGGCTTATCGTTGCGTGAACGCGGCCTGCCCGGCGAAGAGAAGGGAATCGCTGCTGCACTTTGCGGGGCGCCACGCCATGAATATCGACGGCCTGGGAGAAAAAATCGTCGACCAGTTGATTGAACAAGGATTAGTGCACGACGTCGCGGATTTGTATTCGCTGAAGCTGGACAAGTTGGTGGCGCTGGAACGCTTCGCGGAGAAATCCGCGCAAAATTTATTGGACGAAATCGCAGCCAGCAAAAAGAACAGCCTCGCACGATTGATCTACGCATTGGGCATCAGTTTTGTAGGCGAGCGCACTGGAGAATTGCTAGCAGAACATTTTTCCTCAGTGGAGGATCTTGCTGCCGCCAATCAGGAACAACTCGAAGAAGTCGCCGAAGTGGGACCGAAGGTCGCCGGGGCCATCACCGAGTTTTTCTCTGAGCCGGCCAATCGCCAAATCATCAAAAAGCTGCACAGAGCCGGCGTGCATCCCACCATGGAGAAGCGCCAAATAAAAAGCGACAAATTTGCTGGCAAATCCTTCGTCTTTACCGGAGGACTTGCAAATCGTAGCCGTGAAGAAGCTGCGGAAATCGTCATGCAGCACGGGGGAAAAATTTCCAGTTCCGTAAGCAAAAAAACCGACTACGTAGTGGTAGGCACCGACCCCGGTTCAAAACACGATAAAGCCAAAGCGCTAGGTGTACCGATCCTGACGGAAAAGGAATTTGAAAAACTTTTTGGCGGCTAATGAAAAGAGCTCGTCGCGCCCGCTAAGTTCTTCATTGTTGGCCGAGTTGTTTCCACATCCAATCGATCATCGTCGGAACGACATGCTCTTCGAGCTTGTTGTGGACGGCAAGCAAATGGTCGGCATCCTGGATTTCCGCGTACGTCGCGTGACCAGGGTGAGCACGGTTCACGATATCTGCAATCGTGCGGCTGTCAGATGGACTCATGATCGTATCGGCGGTGCCATGCAGGATCAGCACTGGAGCAGCTACCTCCTGCCACACTTTTCCAAGATTTAAATCCTGCAGTTGCTGATAAAAAGCGGCCGGACGCCCATATTGCCCGTCGGGCGCGTCGTACCAGAGCCCTTTCCACTCGGGATGCTGGGCGATGATTTCGCCGGGACTCATTCGATGCATTAGATAGAGCGAATAAAAATCGGTGAACGCCCGCATCGCATCGCTGATCTCCGCGGCGGACAATTTTTTATCATTGCTGAGTCGGACGCGTTCGTTCTCAAGCATGTGCTCATACCACGTACGGCCCCAGGAAGAAGCGGCAATATAGCCGCGCACTGGATGTTGACGCGCACTCAAAGGAGCGGTGCCGCCGCCGTTGCTGAGGCCGACAACAAAGACGGCGCTCTGATCGACAAACGGATATTTAGAGATGGAATCAAAAGCCACGCGGTAGCTATCCAGCTCGGTCTGAAAGTCAGTCTTCGCGCAAGTGCCCTGGCTCTCGCCGACCCCGGGCTTGTCCATGCGCATCGTGGCAAGACCGGATTGCTCGATCAAGCGCCAGAAAATTGCTCCAAATCCATCGGATTCCCCGTCGGGATATTCCACGGAGTCGCAGCTCAGCCAGCCCACAAAAACAATTGCCGGTACTTTGCCGCTGGCCGATTTCGGCTTGGTCACAAAAGTACGGATTTTCTGGCCTTGAGAGTTGGTGACCCAATCGTAGGTGATCTCCGCATTCCGGAATCGCTCTCTCTTGTGTGCGGAATTCGGCGGAGGTTCCTGGCCCCACATCGTCACTGAGCATCCGATGATGGCAACCACTAATAATGTTGTGAAGGCCAAGCGACACATGGGGTTTCCCTCCGAGCGCGACACCGCCGCTCGTGATGGACGAGCACAACCCACAAAGGTGAGCGTAATTTAGGCAGAACTAATGATTAAATCCCTTCCGCCAATTTGACCAATGTGTACAGCGCATGATTTACCGGCGTGGCCACGCCCAGCTCAGCGCCGCGGCGAGAAATATGACCGTTCAGCGAGTCGATTTCGGTGCGCTTGCCGCGCAGCATGTCCTGTGCGGTCGACGATAAGGCTCCCGACATTTGTGTAGCAATCTTGCAGGCGCCGGCGAACGCCGCGGCTGAATCTTCTACACCCACCAGGCGGATTCCCGCTGCCGTCGCCACCGCGAAAACTTCTTCGACCAGCGATTGGACAACTTGCCGCGCGTCGCTGCTGGCGGCGATTTGCCCGTATTTCACGCGTCCCAACGCGGAAATGGCGTTCAGCGCGCAATTCCAAAGTAGCTTCGTCCATAATTCGCCCGCAATATTATCGGAAATGCGGCAGGGAATTCCGGCGCGCGTAAAGAGCGCAGCAAGACGCTCGGTTTTTTCATTTTTCGGTCCAAGCGTGAGATCTCCGCGGCCCACATGCTTGATTTTTCCTGGCTCCGGCACGGAGGCCGCGACATACACAACTGCAGGCAGAACCTCGAGATTCGCTGCGGCACGAATCTGTTCCACGTTATCGACGCCGTTTTGCAGACTGACGACCAAAGCATCGGGCGTCACTAGCGGAGCCAGTTGACTGGCGGTGGCGGCGTTGTCGGGAGCCTTCACGCAGAATAAAATAATTTCTGCGCCGGCGGAAGCGGATAATTCCGTGGAGGCTTGCACGCGAACACTTTCCTGAAATTGCAGCGTGTCCAGAAGGAGGCCGTTTTTATTTACGGCTTCAACGAAGGCTGGACGGCCGATCATAGTGACGCGTGCTCCAGCACGGGCGAGCAGGCCGCCGAAATATCCTCCGACGGCACCTGCGCCTACTACCGCGATACTGGGCCAGTTTTCCGATTGCGTCACGTGATGGTCACCGAAACTTTAGCGCACTCTGCCGAATATTGTACATGCGCGGGAACACGTGGATTTACAGGGTATAATTAATGTAGCGGGCGGGCCGGGTAATCGCTGGCTGCTGGGCCGCAAGGCACAGTAGCGGGAGGAAAGTCCGGACACCGTCCTGAGGCATGGCCAACGATTTGTTGGCCAGAACTCTTGACAGGGCAACGCGCCTGGTAACGCCAGGGGGCTTCGCTACAAGGCGAAGCCACGGATAGTGCCACAGAAAATAAAACCGCCGGTGGAGCGCAGCACGGTGGCATCGCGCAGGCAAAACCTGCGAGACGTCTCGCAATGCTCGCACTGTTGGTAAGGGTGAAAAGGTGGGGTAAGAGCCTACCGCTTCGCTAGCAATAGCGAGGGCACGGAAAACCCCGCGTGGTGCAAGGCCAAATAGGAGGGGAGAGCCGGCCCGGCTCATTGAGCGGCGGTCCTGCAAAGGAGCGCACTCCGATTTACGTCGGCGCAATCCGCGTAAATTGAAAACCCTCGGGTAGGCTGCTGGAGTCCCGGTGCGAACCGGGACCTAGAGGAATGATTGCCGCGGTTTGCAGCGCGCCATGCGCGATGCAACGCTGCACAGAATCCGGCTTACAGGCCCGTCCGCTATTTTCAATAACTTACGAACGGCAACTGCGCATGAATTTCTCATTCAGGCCAAATCAGACGGCGGGTTAACGCTGAGCATCTCTGCGTTCAAACGAAAATTCCTGTAATACTCCTGTAATACATTGTACGATCCGTTTTCATTTCATCCCGCCTACGGCAACTCTCTCTTGCGAAAGTCGAATAGTCGAAGCCGCAATCGTGCATACGGTATTCACCCTATTCCCAAAGTAGTAGGTGCTACATAGCCTTATGGCCAGCTTCAGTAGGACGCACGACAAAGCGGTTTTCCTGGCCACAAAAAATTCGGAAGGAGGACGCTGGTTTTGTGTCCACATAATATTTCAACGCTGTTACCGGGTAGTGCAATTCCCTTTAACTTGAAATTAAGAGTGACATTTTTTCTGACCATTTCTTTTGCGCTTGCCTTTCCTGCCTTCGCTTCGACTCCTTCTTCCGGCACCTTAACCCCCGCCAATGGCTCTTCGACCACGTGGGCGGGCAGCGGAATTGCGGGAGCTACCACAGATGAAACTACCTGCGTCGACGGAACCGATTGCGACGTATTTACCGTCACTCTTACCGGTGCTCCGAGCAATTACCAAGGTCTTGTTCTTTCGATCGTCATCACTCATTCCAGCAGTCTCAATGACTACGATTTCTACGTCCATAAGGGCGATTTGTCTGGCCCAGTGATCGCCAGCGCTACAGCTGGTATACCCGAGACTAGCGAATCCGCGATCATCGACCCCACCGTTTCTGGAACTGGCGTGTACACCGTGCATGTTGTCGACTCCACGGTAGCTCCCGGCGATCCTTACAGTGGCGTGGCTACCATCACCACTCCGCCTACTGACTCGGTAGCACACGGCTCCGCGCCCACCTATTTGAATTACCAATCCCCGCCGGGCCTCGGTGACAATTCGGGCGAGCCTTCGATTGGCGCCAACTTCAATTCCGGCCGTATCATGACCCAAGCACTGCTTGACACTTTGCAGGTCACTTTCAACACCAGCACTTCGCCCGCAACCGCAACCTGGCTGCTGAAAGATGGACCGAACACCAGCATCACGACTTTGGACCCCATCCTCTTTACCGATTCTCAGACGGGCCGCACGGTCATCTCCCAACTGTTCGGAACCACCAGTCTGTCCGCGTTCACCGATAACGACGGCGCGACTTACACGGTGAGCCAAGGTGGTGGCATCGCTTCAGGCGTCGACCACGAGACAGTAGGCGGTGGGCCTTTTCGTCTATGCACCGCGGACCAGTTGCTGGCCACTCCGGTGCCCTGCGCGCAGTTAGCGGTGCGCGGCCCGCTTACGCAATATCCACATGCGGTGTACTACGCCTCGCAGGATATTGGCGATGCGGAAATGGCGCTGAGTCAGGATGGCGGCCTGACGTACGAAGCCGCGCACCCCATGTACACCTTGGTGCAGTGCGGCGGCTTGCACGGGCACATCAAAGTCTCAAGCAGCGGCATTGTTTATGTGCCGAATAAAAGCTGCGGAAGTACGCAAGGCTTGATCGTCTCCATGGATAACGGAGTTACATTCACGGTGGAGCCCGTTACCGGTAGCACGTCCGGCACGAGCGACCCGTCCGTGGGAATCGGTGCCAAGGGACGCGTTTACTTTGGGTATATCGGCGGCGACGGTCATCCGCACATTACCGTTTCTCACGACCAGGGCCGCTCTTGGCATTACGATCTGGATGTTGGCGTGCCGTTCGCAATTCACAATGCTGTTTTTCCAGAAGTCGTCGCTGGCGACAATGATCGAGCGTCTTATTTCTTCCTCGGAACGCCCTCCGCGGGTGACGCTACCGGCGCCGATACCGGCACGCCATTTAGTGGCGTGTGGCATGGCTATGTGGCTACCACATACGATGGCGGCAAGAATTGGTTCACGGTAGATGCTACGCCGACCGATCCCGTACAACTCGGCGTGATCTGTACGCAAGGAACGACTTGCCCCAGTGGAACGCGAAACCTTCTGGACTTCAATGACATTACCGTGGACAAGGTCGGCCGCGTCTTTACCGCATACACCGACGGCTGCATTACCGCGGCTTGCATCGCCAAGGGCAACAACGCCACCGCGTCTCACACACGTCTGGACAACGATCAGGCCACCAAGGCCACGATTATTCGCCAGTCGACTGGCAAGGGACTGTTTAAGAGCCAGGACTCGACTACGTTGAGACCTTAACGATTCGCTCTTCTGAGGGCGGCGCATCCTGGAACTGCGCGCCGCCTTCCGTGAGCACAAGGATCTTCGTCGCAAGAAAAAAATGACCAGAACCGCGTTGCTTGGATTTCTAGTTTTATGCCTCACCGCTTCGGCTGCCGGTAAACAACCTGCTCCGGAGATTCTCGGGCTTCGGCTGGGAATGTCGTATAGCCAGGCCCACGCGCGTCTCAGCGAACTCGGTAAATTCAAATCAGAAGACGAAGGTCAGCAGGTTTGGACGCTCAGCCACGACAAGCACTACCAATACCTCATCATTGGGTTTGATCGCGAGCGCAACGTGCGCTACGTCACCGTTCTTGCGCGCCCTGATGGACAGCCGGTGAACTACGGGGATGTAGGAAATCTCGCGGACGCAGCACGCTCCGGCGGAGCGGGCAATGTGCGTTACACCTGGAAAGCAAATGACAAGAAAGGCCACTTTGAATATCTCGCTATCGCGAAGGGCAAAGACCCTCGCCACCTGAATCGCTATGCAGTGAAACGGCTGGGAGTCTCTAGCGACGACGACATTGACTCAAGCGCGGGAAGTCCCGGTGCGAACCGGAACCTAGAGGAATGATTGCCGCGGTTTGAAGTGCGCCATGCGTGATGCAAACCCGCACAGGGTCCGGCTTACAGGCTCGCCCGCTAAAAACAATTCTGCTTACACGCACGGCGGAAGGTAATTTGGCTAAGACTTCGCCTGCTTCTGTCGCTTTGCATTTTCATCGGGATTTGGTGTTGGTTCGCTGCATGGGCCGGAATATTTCAGCTTTCTAAATGCCCCTCACACTTTAGTGGGCCGCACAGTGAACTCGGGCTTCGGTATTGTGCGCAAAGCAAACGCGGCACAACGAGATTGGATTTGCGCGTAAAGTGCCCGTACTAGTGCGAGATTTCACGAATCTAAGGCGCAGCCTATACGAATGGCCTCCCTCTTGCGCTTCGTTACGGGCGTGTTGTAAATGGGGACAAGAGCCGTGAGAGGCCGTCGTTGACACAGTTGCGCACGCATAGCTGCGGAGCATGCAGCTAGTACGAGGTTGGCCGCTCTAGGGGAGCACGACTTCCGGTAATCTTGTGCTCAAGCGGGCGATCGCATTTTATCGGCTCGCCGAAGTGGCCATCCAAATGGGGGTGGCGCTGATCTGCCGGGAAACCAAGGCATGTTCGTTGGGGAATTGAATTTCCTTAGTCCGAACTGTCCAGAGCAAGCATCAATCGTCTTAGAGAGGGACCCGAAAGGAGCAGCCAAGATGGCCAAGAAAAACGTAGCGGGTTTGTTGGTTGATGTTCTCGCTGAAGCGGGAGTTCAGCGAGTTTACGGTGTTTCCGGCGACTCTCTCAATGGCATCACCGACTCCATTCGCGCAAGAGAACAAATTCAGTGGATTCACGTAAGGCATGAGGAGAGTGCGGCGTTTGCCGCTGGAGCGGAAGCTCATCTCACGGGAAAGCTGGCGGTCTGCGCCGGGAGCTGCGGTCCTGGGAACCTACATTTGATCAACGGGCTCTACGACTGTCACCGCAGCCGTGTTCCGGTGCTGGCCATCGCAGCGCAGATTCCAAGCAATGAAATCGGGAGCGGATATTTTCAGGAGACCAAACCAGAACATCTGTTCGCGCAGTGCAGCCATTATTGCGAGCTGGTTTCGCAGCCGGAACAGATGCCGCGTGTTTTGGAGATTGCGATCCAGACTGCGTTGTCGCGGCGCGGCGTTTCGGTGGTTGCCATCCCCGGAGATGTGGCCCTGCGCGATGCGGTTGAACAGGAGCCGCGCCTGCATTTTCCGCCGCCGAAACCAACGGTGTGCCCCTCTGACGACGAAATCGCGACGCTGGCGAAGATCCTCAATAAATCGAAGAAAATCACCATCTTGGGCGGAGCCGGTTGCGCGGGGGCTCATGCGGAACTGATTGAACTGGCAGGCAAGTTGAACGCGCCGATCGTGCATGCGATGCGCGGAAAAGAGTTCATCGAGTACGACAACCCGTTTGACGTGGGCATGACCGGCCTACTCGGATTTTCTTCCGGCTATCACGCGATGATGGACTCCGACCTCTTGCTGATGATCGGGACTGATTTCCCGTACCAGCCGTTTTTCCCCAAAGACGCCACCATCGTCCAGATCGACATCCGCGGAGAGCAGTTGGGCCGGCGCACCAAGGTTGACTACGGTTTTGTGGGAGATACCAAGACGACGCTACGAGCCCTGCTGCCAAAATTGAGCCAAAACAACAACGACAAGCATCTCAAGGCTTCGCTCGAACATTATAAAAAGGCTCGCAAGGGCCTCGATGAACTCGCGACCGAGGGTTCGGGCAAGAAACCGATCCATCCTCAGTTTGCTGTACGGGTGCTCGACGAGCTTGCCGCCAAGGATACAATTTTTTCTTGCGACGTCGGCACTCCAACCATCTGGGCAGCACGCTACCTGACCATGAACGGCAAACGGCGGTTACTCGGATCCTTCAACCACGGGTCAATGGCCAACGCGCTGCCACAGGCCATTGGGGCGCAGGTAAGTTATCCAGGACGTCAAGTGGTATCGCTGTGCGGAGATGGAGGGCTGGCGATGCTCATGGGCGATATGCTCTCACTTCGGCAATTGAACGTACCGGTGAAGATTATTGTTTTCAAGAATGGTTCACTGGCTTTCGTGGAATTGGAAATGAAAGCGGCCGGCATTTTAGATTTCGGAACTGATCTCCAGAATCCGAATTTCGCAAAAATGGCGGAAGCCGCCGGGCTGCTCGGACTGACGGCGGAAACGCCCGCTCAGGTTCGACCAATGATTGCCCAAGCTTTAAAGCATGACGGTCCAGCCTTGGTCGAAGCGGTGGTAGACCGCCAGGAACTATCCATGCCACCCACGATCACCGCAGAGCAGGTAAAAGGGTTCAGTCTATTCACGCTGAAGGCAGTTCTGAGCGGGCGCGGCGACGAAATCATCGATCTGGCGAAGATCAATCTCTTCCGCTAGGTTCGCAGCCGCAGCTTCCCTAGTGGGGGCCAACAAGGAGCTGGTGCGCAACGTTCCGAGCTAAATGAGTTAGCACTACAACACTCGAGTTACGGTTATTGCCTTCAGGTGCAGAAATGGCCGAGCCGTCGGTCCGCCGACACGTAGTCGGCATCCGCCGGGACTAATCGGCGCGGCAAGCGGCAAGTTACCATGGATTTTTTCGCCATCCCAGACCCCGGTCATTGATCCAGTTTGGTCGGCCATAAAGCTTATTCCCCTAGAAATTCTCGCGCTTGGCTCCATTGGCCTCTTCTTTTTCAGATGCAGAGTTATCTCGTGTCCTTCGCTTCGGGTCAAAACTACTACCTATATGACAGCAGAAGTCTGATAACTTGATCTGGTAGTTCGGGCAGGCCGTGGTGTCTTCGTTACGCAAAAACAGGGAAGTTCACGATTAAATCACGTTTGTCGAATAGGATTTTAAATGGAATACGCAATTTCTCGGAGTCCTCGTTACCCTTTCATTGCTGTTGCGGAAATCATTCATCCCGAATCTGGCGGGATACCCGGCTCCCAGGTGGCCAAAATTAGTCTTAACGGTTGTTTCGTAGATACACCGAAAACGCTTCCAATTGGCAGCGAAGTGGTGATTAAAATTTTCGCGGAATCGGAATGTTTCGCGGCCACTGCAGAGGTGGTATTCGCGAATTCCAATTCAGGGTTGGGGCTCGCGTTTCGAGAGGTATCGCTAAAAAGTGGAGCGCTTTTGCGGAAGTGGTTACAGCAGGCGAGCGTGGCTCCGAACAAATCCGATTCTTAAGCTGCGGGACAATTGATTGGTTCAGCGGTGGAATTTAGATTCCTCGAGCCTTCGTTTCGCAATCTGATACGCGACGTGGCGCTCCAGTCCATTGGAAGCGGCTAAAAGTGATCAGCAAAAAATCAAGTAGCCCCATCGAGGTCAACACATGAGCCGGCGTCTTATGTGGCATGGCATGAGCCTCTTTCTGCTCGGTCTACTCACAGGCTTTGCCGAACCGCATTTCGCTAATATCCGCATGGGACTTGCGGCGCACTTAGAGGGTTTAATGAACGGCACCTTTTTGCTTGCGCTGGGGGCAGCTTGGGCGCAGGTAAAACTACCTCCGCGGATGGAAGCGATTGCCTTTTGGAGTGCGCTTTACGGCACCTATATGAACTGGGTTGTAACCACACTGGCTGCAATTTTCGGTACTGGCGCGTTGTCTCCCATTACAGCGCCGGGCCGTAGTGCACCGGGCTGGCAGGAGAGTCTGGTGACAGTTGGGTTTATCACTGTGGGCTTGGCGATAGTGGCATCCTCGATCCTCTTGCTCTGGGGGCTTCGCACGCCAAATGCAATAGACAAATGAGCCGCGATAGAACTGAATGGACAATTCGCCGCTGAGCCACCGCGCATGTGTCGCTAATTCAAAACAAATTCCATGATTTCAATATTGGCTAGAGAATCCAGCTTAGAGGCCCGTCCGTTATTTTTTCAGTAAAGTAAGGACTTCTGTGCTCACTTCCACGGAATTAGAATTGTCGCCAACAAATTATAGCGGCTCCCAACTTATGTGTCAGTATGCAGTGGGGCTAGCAGAATGAGGCGAGGAACATGATTGCAGAGTGGCGTGGAAAATGGGCGTTGATTACCGGGGCCAGTGCGGGGATTGGCGTGGCGCTGGCAAAGGAATTGGCCGCGGGTGGGGCGAATCTGGTTTTGACCGCGCGGCGGCAAGAGCGGCTTGAAGAATTGGCGAGAGAACTCGCAGCAAAACACAAAATTAAAACTGCGATATTTGCAGCGGATCTGGCGGATGTGAGCGTGCCGGAAAAGATTTATGCCTTCACGCGCACGCAAGGAATCATCGTTGAATTGCTCGTGAACAATGCAGGCTTCGGCGCCTATGGCGAGCTGCATTCGGTGGAAGTGAAGCGATTGCTGGATATGGTGCAGGTGAATTGCGCGGCGCTGGTGCATTTGACGCGACTGTATGTGCCGGACATGGTCGCGCGGCGCAGCGGCGACATTTTGATTCTGGCTTCTACCGCTTCCTTCCAGGCGGTTCCGTACATTTCAACTTATGCGGCGACTAAAGCATTCGACTTGCTCTTCGCGGAAGGCCTGGCGGAAGAAATGAAGCCGTATGGCGTTCGCGTTTGCGCGCTTTGCCCGGGGTCGACGGAGTCGGAATTTCATGTGGTGGCGGGCCAGGAAAAATTCATGCGTAAAGCGGAGACGGCGGAGAAAGTGGCGCGCACGGGTTTGAAAGCGTTGGCGGCGGGGAAAAGTTACGTGATTTCTGGGCTGGGAAATTATCTTGGCGCGCAAGGGGAACGACTCGTGCCGCGGAGAATGGTCACACGCATTGCGGCGGGAATGTTTAAACCGCGCGAGCGTTGAACCGTTTGTGATTTGGGGGATGCGGAGAGTTGTGATCGAAGGAGTGAAAAGGAAAAGAGAAAACCGAAAACCAGCTGCAAGACCCAGGTTCATAACTCAACTGCGAACCCTGGGGCACCCCAACCCCCTAAAAATCGAGGGTGGGGCACCTCCGCGTTTTTTTGGGTGCGTGCTAAACGGTACGCGCGATTAATTTAGTGCGTTCTGTTGGCTGAAATTTGTACTGCGGTAAAAACCGACTAAAAACGACGAAGCCTTTCTGGCAGCAACTTGCGCTACCAAAAAGGCGTTCGCCGTCTTCAAGGAGAGAAGAGCTTAAATAAAATTGTTAACTGGCTGGGGGCGGTGGCGGAGCTCCAGCAGCGGATCCACCATGATGTCCATGTCCAGGTCCGCCGGCTTGCACGGTGTAGTCCGCCGGAACCGCAAAGAGTGTCGCGGCGGGCTCGGCCTTCTGAATGTTTGTCAGAGACAAAGTGGTGGTGCCGAATCGCGGATCCATTCGCGAACTCTGTACCACCGTTTGAAGATCAGGCGAATACCAGCGCTCCGACACGACTTGTATAGCTTTATCATTTCCGATCGCGCCTGCCGCGATGGTGTGTGTAGTGCGCGTGCCTTCGGCATTCACGCCATTCACGACTTGCGTTCCGAGCGATTCAACCTTCAGCGCTCCAGAGGCTTCTTCCTGCTGCTGGCGAGCCTGCATCTTTTGCTGGAATTTCTGCGCTTTATCGGCAGTTCCAGCATTCGCGGGCAAGGACATTTTATAGGCGACCTTCTTATCGGGATTCAGCATGTAGTGCGCGCCGGCGACCGGATCAAAAATCGCCACCATTTTATGCGTACCACCCGTTGCCTGTAATGCGCCGACGCCCGTAAAAGTTACTTCGCGGCGGGAGCGTCCTTCGCTATCACGATAAATAGCGCCCTGCGTGGTGCGATTAATGATCGTTCCATCCTGCAAAGTTTGTTTCGTAGTTGACGTGGAGGTTGCCGAGAACGGCGCACCCTTCACGAGCTTTCCGCCGTGCATTCCTTCAAAGCCCATCAACTCCATCGGACCGCCAAACGGGCCGTGATGGCCGCCGCCTGGCCCTTGCGCATTTGCCGTTCCCACACCTAAAACTAAAGCGCCACCCAACACCACGTGCATCCACCCATTTCGCTTCATGTAGCTCTCCTCTTCTCTCCGAAACGCGGTGAACTTATCACCGCGAGAAACTGTTCATTCAATTGTTTATTCGGGCAAGCGCACCGCTTGCGCAGAGCCGTCGCTGCCGACCAGCAGATCAACTTGAATCCAGTCGCTGGCGTCGTCTTCATTTACTGGCAAACCGAACGCCGCAAGCGAAGCTCTTTCCATTCCGACGCGCACGATGGCGCCATCTTCCATTTCCTGTAAAGAGCTGCCGGGTAACTGCGTAAATTCGTTGCCGCCGTTGCCGTCATTTCCTTCGTTGCCGGCAATCAGAATCTCTGGATCATCAGCGACTGAGCTCGCGTCATTCAGCGACGAACCGGTCGCAGGACTGGAAACTCTGTTGCGACCCGGCACCGAGTGAGCCGCGATGTTGTTGCCCAGTGAGCCTTGCCGCCATTTATGCCAATCCCAAATTCCTAGAGCGCAGACAATCACTGCGGACGCTGCGAGTGCCCAAGTTGCAAGCCGCAAAAATCTGCGCTCTTGCCTGGGCTGATGCTTGAGCCGAAACTGTTGCAATACTCGTGTTTCCACGCGAGCCGGCACGCGCAGTATGCGGCTGCTTTCCGCCAACGCAGCCAACTCGACCTGAGCGGCGCTCCATGAGGCTCCGAGCGCGGCGCACCGGCCGCAAACTCGAGCGTGCTGCAGAGCGCGCTGGCGGCAGTCGTCGCTGATGGAATCGTCGCGTCGCGAATCCAAACCTAAAATTTCAAATTCTTCACAGTTCATAGCAGATCTTCCATTCTTCATCGCGCTACCGAGCTCCAACGCCGGGGTGCGTCGCGAAGCATTTCAAGCTTGGCCAGCAAAAGCGCGCGCCCGCGATGCAACCGAGAACGAATGGTGCCGATGGGGCAATCGAGCATGCGTGCGGCCTGGTCATAACTCATTTCTTCCAACTCGCACAAAACCACCGTCTCGCGAAATTCGATGGGGAGTTCCATCACCGCGGCTCTGACCTTTTCGAGGCGCTCGCGTTGTTCGGCCCACATGGCGGGTGTGAACGAATCGCGCAGAGTTACCCCGCCGCCGCTGCCATCTTCCTGGCGCTCGACCAAAGAGATTTCGCGTGGCAAACGCTCGTTGTATTTCATGATCTTGTTGCGCGCGATTCCGAAAAGAAACGCGGGCAGAGTGCCTCGTTCAGCGTCGTATTTGCCCGGCTCGCGCACCAACGTCATAAAAACGTCCTGAACAATTTCTTCCGCTCCCCAGGAGCTGCCGGTCATGCGAAACGCAAAGCGGTACAGCGCATCCGCATGCCTGCGATACAAAATCGTAAATGCTTCTTCGTCGCCCCTGGCGGAGCGCGTGAGGAGCCCTTCGTCCTGATCGTTCTGTCGAATTTTCATCGGGTCGGATCAGGCATAATGCGTTTCATCTAGCATTTCCCAGGCAGGGCCTAAAAAGTTCCCCGGCTTTCCGGTAGGGATTCACATCTTTTTGTACGGAAAGGTAAGTTGAGTGCTCGCAGGGTGTTAGACGGGTTCGCGCAGGTTTGGGTTTCCTGTATCGCGACCGCGCGAGGTAACTAGAGGAGTCGACCGCCAGATTGGCAGCGGGCTGCTGAAAAATCGTGCGGGAACTCACGAAGTGCCTACTTCCCATTGGCTCGTGTCTAGCTTTAGTATGCGAGTGAAGGAGAAAACATCATGAAACTAACTGGCAACACAATGCTGATCACGGGCGGAGGCTCTGGCATCGGCCGTGGCCTCGCAGAGGCTTTCCAAGTGAAAGGCAATCAAGTCGTCATTGCAGGCCGCCGCAAGAAGCTGCTGGATGAAACCGTCGCGGCGAATCCAGGGATGAAAGCTGCGGTTCTAGACATAGGAAACAGTGAAGCGATCAGCACTTTCGGAGAAAAACTGAAGAGGGACTACCCGGCTCTGAACATCGTTATTCATAATGCCGGGATTATGAACCTCGAGAACTTAAAAGAGGGCGCGGTTGCTGATGCGGAGGCGATAGTGGCAACGAATTTGCTTGGGCCAATCCGCCTGAACGCCGTGCTACTGCCGTTTCTTCTGAAACAGCAAAACCCGGTGATCATGACCGTTTCGTCTGGCTTGGCGTTTGTGCCGTTGGCGACGACCCCGGCGTATTGCGCTACGAAGGCGGCAATCCACTCCTATACGCAATCGTTGCGCTACCAACTTAAAGACACAGCGGCGGAGGTTCTCGAGCTCATCCCGCCGTATGTGCAGACGGAATTGCTAGGAGCGAGACAGGCAAGCGATCCGAACGCCATGCCGCTTGCGGACTTCATTTCTGAAACCATGAGTATCCTCGAGAACTCGCCAAACAGTACGGAGATTTGTGTGGAGCGGGTGAAGCCGCTGCGCTTCGCGGAGGCTAGCGGACAGTACGAAGCGTTTTTCAAGAATTTTAATGATGGGATGACGGCGGCTGCGGTGGGGCATTAGGACGGGACCCTGACACGCGAGGGACTGGGTTCATTGCGTCGATAACTTTGAAGAAAGAGCTGTCTTCATCAATGTTTAGACAATGTTTAGACGCGAATTTCAGGGCATGATTGCCTGGTCCAGCAATTCAATTACGTGCAAGACCTGCTGATTCGTGTGGTGCATTTCCGCGCCTGCCCGCATCTGCAGCAGGCAGCCAGGATTTGAAGTGGCGATCACCTGCGCTCGAGTAGCCGAAGCGTGACGCATTTTTTCCGCGAGCAAGTCGAGAGAAGCTTCCGTTTGCGTGACGTTGTAGACGCCGGCGGAGCCGCAGCAAAGATCGGAGTACAGCAATTCCACCAGATCGAGCCCGGGGATGGCGCGCAACAATTTTCGTGGAGCTTCGCGAACTTTTTGTCCGTGAAGCAAATGGCAGGAGTCCTGATAGGTGACGCGCAGCGGCAGCGCTTTGAGTGGCGCTGACAACCCCAGAGCCGCAAGAAACTCCGTGACGTCGCGCGTTTTCTTTGCGAACGCCGCAGCTTGGACGTATTCAGCTTCGTCTGGAGTAAATACACGATCGTATTCCTTCAGTGTGGAACCACAGCCCGCTGCATTGGTCACGATAGCGTCTACATCATTCAACAAAAATGCGCGGAGATTTTTACGCGCCAGTTCGCGAGCTACATCGCGGATACCGGCATGCGCTGCGAGCGCTCCGCAACATAACTGGCCATCGGGGATAACGACCTCACAACCATTGGCGGTTAACACCCGAATCGTTGCGGCGTTCAGGTCGGCAAAAGTTACGTTGGCTACGCAGCCGGTAAAAAACGCAACTCGTGCGCGGCGTTCGCCGATGGCCGGAAATGTTTTGCCCAGACGATCGTAGAAGAAATTACCATCAACACGCGGGAGCAGCCGTTCGCGTTTGTCCACGCCAAGAAGTCTCAAAATGCCGGTGGAGCGGGCCGTTGATTGCAGTCCGGAGCGCTGATAGAAACGAAGCAAGCGCGCGACGCCTGCGATGCGCTTTGGATGAGGCAGCAAACGGCGATAGACCAACTCGCGAGCAATCCGCGAGAGCAGCGGACGCTGATAATCGCGCTCGATGCGCGCACGCGCGTATTCCACGAGTTTTCCGTATTCGACTCCCGAGGGACACGCTGTTTCGCACGCGCGACAATCCAGACATTTATCGATGTGATCGACAAACGAATCGGTGACGGGAACGTCGCTTTCCTCCACGTGAATCATTTGATGGATACGCCCTCGCGGCGAATCGGCTTCCAGATTCCAAAGCCGGTACGTGGGGCAGGCATTCAGACAAAGTCCGCAATGAATACATCGAGCATAATCTTCGTAGACGGGAATTAAGCCAGGAATAGGACTGGGTGCCATGAAGTTTCGATAATTTATCTATGATAAGCCCGCCTTGACGAGTAGCGCAGTCAAAACAGGAACGGCGGTGCGAAGGCATTGAATGGTTCGCGAGTGAGTGATACTGTCCCGCCTAGAATTTGCCCGTATTCCTCAGGAGACATTGTGGGAAATTGGGTCAACTGGATTCTCATTATCGGGGGCCTGGTGTGCGTGACCATCGAGTTGGCGCTCGGCGCGGCTACCGGCCTGGATTTAGCGCTGGTGGGAGCATCTCTCACGATTGGTGGCGTGATCGGCTTGATCTTGCGCTCACCGATCGCGGGACTTTTGGCCGGCGGGGGATTGTCGCTGGTTTATCTCGCAGTGTTTCGAAGTTGGTTGAAAGCGAAGCTCACGGTTAAAAATCAGCTGACGAATGCGGACGCGGTGATTGGAAAGACCGGCGTGGTGACGAAAAAAATCGCCAGCCGGAGCGCCGGAATGGTGAAGTTGGGCGACGAAATCTGGCGGGCGGAATTATTGGCTACTGATGATGGCGTGCGCGAACCCGGCGCGACGGTGAGCGTGGAAGCAGTGGAGGGCGTAACTCTGAAAGTGAGGTAGGTAATGGATGCAACGATGAGCGGAACTTTATTTGCGGCATTTCTTCTGGTGTTCCTGATTTTTGGCTTGGTCGCGCTTGCGAAAGGCGCACGCACCGTCAGGCAATATGAGAAAGGATTGATTATTCGCCTGGGAAAATATCATGGCATGGCCCCGTCCGGGCTCACCTTCATCATGCCTTTCGTCGATGACATCGTATGCGTGGACATGCGCGAGCAGGTGATTAGTGTGCCGCCGCAAAAATTGATAACTAAAGACAATGTGACCGTGGAAGTAGACGCGGTGGTTTATTACAAAGTTGTCGACCCCGCCAAATCGCAATTCGAAGTGCAGGATTTTGGCTACGCTTGCACGACCTTAGCGCAGACGAATCTTCGCAATTTGATTGGGGACCGCACGCTGGATGAAACGCTGGTGGCGCGGGACATGATCAACACCAATCTTCGTGAAGTACTGGATGAAGCGACAAATGGCTGGGGGGTCAAGGTGACGCGCGTCGAAGTGCAGAAGATCGATCCCCCTCGCGACATCACTGATGCGATGTCCCGGCAGATGAAGGCCGAACGCGACAAGCGCGCGGCTATTTTGGATGCGGAAGGAGTGAAGCAGAGTCAAATTTTGCAAGCGGAAGGCACCAAGCAATCTGAAATTCTGAAAGCGGAGGGCGATGCTCAGGCGCGTATTACCCGCGCGAATGCCGAGGCGGAAGCCATCAAGCTGGTTTCTAATGCCGCGGAAACATTTTTCAAGGAGCGCGCGGAAATTATGAGAAGGCTGGACGTGCTTAACAATACGCTGGCGCAGAATACGAAGTACATTGTACCTGCGAACGCGCGATTGATTAATGTTTTGGGGCTGGATGGGATTGTGCAAAGTCCGCAGAATCCGCCGGTGAGCTCTGGAGGGTCTTCGTTGCCGGCAATGTCGACCGGGCGTTCTTTGTAGGTTGTATTTACCCAGGCCTGCGGAAATATTCTTGCGTTGGGTCTCGTCGAGAAGATCGCAGAATTAAATGGCTGTTACGAATCGCCCTGGCGCAAAAATATTTTGGGGATCGAAAGCGTTCTTGACACGGCGCATAAGGTGCGCGTCGCTTCTGGGATCGCCCCAAACGTTCACCTGCTCTTTCAACTCCCTAGGGCAGAAAAGAATGGACGCCTGGCCGTCCTTCGATGCCGCGTATTCGAATACGCTTGAAGCGATCTGTGCCAGAGCGGCGATCGTTTTAGCGTCGAGATCATTGGGCTGAAGGGCGAAATATAACGGGCCGGATGAATTCGCGAAGACACAGCAGGGAAGAGAGAAACGCTGCGCGAGGGTGCGTAGATTTGTGACGTCGGGCGGAAAGGTAGGAAGAATATTGATCCTGAAAATGGTTGCAGCCGGGCCGGAGCGAGCCAACAAGTTATGCAGTTCCCGCAATGCGCCACCGAGAGATTTATTATCGGATTTCTCCAGCAAATGGTAATTGCTTGCGCCGCATTGTTGCGCGTATTGCACCAGTTCGGAAGAATATCGGCGAAGAATTGTTTCCGTGCCTTCAAATCCGACGCACACATGCCACTCTCCACGCGTGAACCAGGAAGGCAATGGTGAATCACGATCGTCTTTGAATTCCGCGACGGTCTGCGCGGCCTCGGGTCCAAGAATGTCGAAAGAGCTGGGCGCCAGCGGCGACTTGGAAACCATGGCCTGGAAGCGCACGATGGAATCGACCGACGAAAAAGTGCTCACCAGATGGCCGTAACCTTCGGGCAACGGAAATGTCCGAAAATTGAGACGCGTGATGGCTCCAAGAGTTCCAAGCGAGCCGATCAGCAATTTATGCAGATCGTAGCCGGTGACGTTTTTCACTACGCGACCGCCGCTTTTCGTAAAAGTGGCGGCGCCGTTGACAAATTCAGCGCCAAGCAAGAAATCTCGCGCCGAAC
The DNA here is from genome assembly GCA_035603415.1 of Candidatus Acidiferrales bacterium. Taxonomy (GTDB): domain Bacteria; phylum Acidobacteriota; class Terriglobia; order Acidiferrales; family UBA7541; genus Acidiferrum. The sequence continues at coordinate 18,893 of DATNKL010000132.1, read as the reverse complement.
CATAGCCGGGGCGCAGAGAAGAGCCAATATTTGAGGCGATCGTTCCGCCAACGGTGCACTCTTCAAAAAAGGGAACAGCGAGAGGAAGGAATTGTTTTTGCTGGGCAAGCGCTTCGGCCAATTCCGCCAAATTCATTCCGGCGTCGACGCTCAGAGTGAGGTCGGCTGGATCGTAATACGCAATTTGATTCAATGCGGTCATGTCGAGCGCGATGTCGTAACGCGAAGGGAGCATTCCGATGGCCAATTTTGTGCGATGGCCACAGGGGATGAGCGCCAGTTTCTCGCTCTTTGCGAAACGTACGATCTCCACTACTTCCGCGGAGGAGGCAGGCCTGGCGACGGCCGAGGGAACTACGCCATCGATGGCAAACTTTGCGCAGGATTCTGAGGTGGCGTTCACGCGGGCAGCGCCGACAACCGTCTCGAGTCGCGCGGCAACGTTTATTGCCGTGGTGTTCATAGCGGAACGGCGCGAACGGCCGCCTGCGCTCTGGGCGTAATTTCGCCGCAACCTTTATTCAACGGAAACATTTTCCCAGGATTCAGCGCGGAGTTTGGATTGAACGCGTCATGAGTTCGGCGCATCAAGTCAAAATCGTCGTCGGAAAAAAGCAGCGGCATTAATTCGCTTTTTTCCATGCCCACGCCGTGCTCGCCAGTTAGCGCGCCGCCAATTTCCACGCAATAACGAATAATCTCCGCGGAAGCCTCAATGGCCCGCTGATATTGGCTCGCATCGCGGGGATCAAACAAAACGATGGGATGCAAATTTCCGTCTCCGGCGTGAAAAATATTGCCGATCTTGAAATTATATCGCTCGCCGATTTCCTGGATGTACCGTAAGGCTTGAGGAATTTTTGATCTGGGTATGACCCCGTCGAGCACGTAATTACTGGGGGCGATTCGGCCGAGCGCGCCGAAGGCATTCTTGCGCCCTTTCCAGAGCAGTTCGCGTTCGTGCTCACCACGGGCCACGCGCACCTCGCGCGCATGATGCTCGCGGCATACGTCTTCGACGGCCGCAACCTGCGCGGCCACTACCTCGGCGAGGCCCTCAAGCTCGATCAACAGCACAGCAGCACTATCCAGCGGAAAACCAGCGTGGATGAAATCTTCCACTGCGCGTAGCGTCCAGCCATCGAGCATTTCGCACGCGGCGGGAGTAATCGCCCGAGCAGTTATTTCCGCGACAGTCTCGGAAGCATCGTCAACGCGATCGAAAATCGCCAGCAAAGTTTTTATGCTTTCGGGTTTGCGCAAAAGTTTGGCAGTTATTTCCGTGACCAGCGCAAGTGTCCCTTCGGAGCCGACGAAAAGACCAGCGAGATCGTAGCCGACGGAATCACCATGGCGACTGCCTACGCGGCAAATCTCGCCGTTGGGCAGAACGAACTCCAGCGCGGTGACGTGATTGGTGGTCACTCCATACGCGAGCGTGTGCGGCCCACCGGCATTTTCCGCAACGTTTCCGCCAATCGTGCAGGATTTCCAGCTGGATGGGTCGGGCGCGAAATAAAGTCCCGCATGTTCGACTGCGCGCGTCAATTCGTAATTGACCACGCCCGGTTGGACAACCGCGCGCTGATTTTCCAAATCGAGTTCGAGAATTCGATTCATGCGCGCAAACACAATCATGATTCCGCCGGTGCGCGCCAGTGCGCCTCCGGAAAGGCCCGTGCCCGCGCCGCGCCCGATGACAGGAATATCGTGTTGCGCTGCTAATCGCACCACGCGGGACACGTCTTCAGTAGTGGCGGGAAAAACGACTGCGCCGGGCCGGCCCTTTTCTATCGAGGCGTCATATTCATAGAGCAGCAAATCTTCCGGCCGGTGAAGCACCATGGAAGCGCCGAGAATGTTTTGCAATCCGCGAATAACGTCGCGATGCAAAGGTTTTGGAGCAGCGCCTTCTGTCAGCAAGTTGAATAATCTCCAATCCCACTATAGAGAGGCTTGCGTCGTTGTTGCAATCACAGGCGTCATGATTTGCTTGCAACTACCGCAGGTACTCGGTTTCGCTGGACCTGTGCTAGTGTACTTTTTCGAGTCATCAGAGGAAGACAGATGCCCCGGCCGAAAATTCTCGCCACAAGACCACTGTTCGAAGAGGCGCGACGCATCTTACAGGAAAAATGCCAGGTGGAATATTGGCGTGAGCCGCAGCGCATCTCAAGAGAGGAACTGCTGGTACGCGTGCGGGACAAACAGGGTTTAGTGTGCCTACTGACAGAACGCGTCGACGACGGGTTGTTACGTGCCGCACCTGAACTTCGCATCGTCGCTAATGTGGCCGTGGGCTTTGACAATATTGATGTGCCGGCTTGCACCAAGCGCGGAGTTGCCGCGACGAATACTCCCGGCGTGCTTGATGAAACTACGGCGGATTTTGCATGGGCGTTGATGATGGCGGTCGCGCGGCGTCTTGGTGAAGGTGAAAGTCTCGCGCGGTCCGGCAAGTGGGCGGGCTGGGATCTGGATCAACTGGTTGGCGCCGATGTGTGGGGGAAAACGCTGGGCCTCGTTGGCTTCGGCCGCATCGGGCGCGCGATGGCGCGCAGAGCGAGCGGATTCAAGATGAAAGTGCTATATACGGATGTCGCGCGCGTGGCGGAAGATGTCGAAAAAGAATTGAACGCCGAATATCGCGATTTGGATACGTTGCTGGCGCAATCGGATTTCGTCAGCGTGCACGTGCCGCTGTTGGCGGAAACGCAAGGATTGTTCACCGGCGCGAAATTTGCGCGCATGAAGCCGACGGCGTTTTTCATCAACACGGCGCGTGGTTCGGTAGTCGACGAAGCGGCGCTGGTGCACGCGCTCGAGAGCAAAAAGATTGCAGGTGCGGCGTTGGATGTTTACGAAAAAGAGCCGTTTATTCATGCCGGGCTGAAACGGCCGAATGTTGTGCTTGCTCCGCACCTGGCGTCCGCTTCATTGGAGACACGCACCAAGATGGCGTGCATCGCGGCAACAAACGTGCGCGATTTTTTTGATGCCAAACGGCCGCCAAATATTTTGAATCCTGAAGTGTTGAAGACTACTAAGTGAGCCGGTAAATCCCCATGGCGGATTTGAAGGAACTCGCCCGCCGTATCTTCCGCGAAACTTTGGCAGCTATAGACATCCCGCTGACCATGCAACGAGAGTTGGTGCGTGACGGATCGCTGCTGCGCTGCGGCGGGGCAGCCATTGATCTGTCGCAGTTTAAAAAAATACGCGTGGTGGCTATCGGAAAGGCTGCGCACGCGATGATGGATGGACTCAGAGCCACTTTGCCGCGCGATCTTTCATTCGCGGGCATTGCTTCGGCCCCGGTTAGTCCCGCAAATGCGCACGCCGGGATTCAATATTTTATCGGCGGACATCCAATCCCCAATGAAGACAGTTGGAATGCCGCGAAAGCAATCCTCGAAATGTTAGCGGCTTGCGACACCGAGACGCTGGTTTTCTTTCTCTTATCGGGCGGAGGCTCGGCGCTTGTTGAATTGCCACTCGATCCGGTTCTTAATTTGGCAGCCATGCAACAATTTCATCGTGTACTGATCGGTTGCGGCGCTCCCATCGAGGCGATCAATACCGTGCGCAAACATATTTCAGCGGTGAAGGGCGGCCGGCTAGCCGTTGCGGCGAATCGCGCCACAAAAATTACATTGGCGGTAAGCGATGTTCCCCCCGGAAAAGAATGGGCGCTGGCTAGCGGGCCTACCTTGCCCGACCCAACCACGTGGTCCGACATGGAGACAATTTTGGACGAATATGAGTTGCGGGATAAATTACCGAAGGAGTTTCATCGATGGGTTGCGCGAGAGGCTGTGCCTGAAACGCCAAAACCTGATGACCCTGCATTTAACAATGCACATTTTTCGATCTTGCTGGGACTCGATAATCTGTTTCACCCGGCGCATGGCGCGTCTGAAGGCGCGGGCTGCATAACCTGTTGCGACAACGCCACCGATGACTGGCCTATCGAGCGGGCGGCGGAATTTCTGCTGGCGCAACTTGAAGAATTGCATCGCAATAATCCTACGCGGCGCGTAGCGGTGATCGCCGATGGCGAAGTGAGTTCGCCAATCCGGGGGAAGGGAATTGGCGGCAGAAATGCCGCGTTCGCACTTTGTTGTGTGGAGAAAATCGCCGGCAAAAACATCGCAGTGCTTAGCGCGGGAACAGATGGTATTGATGGGAACAGTCCCGCTGCCGGCGCCGTCGCGGACGGAGAAACATTAAGCCGGGCACATGCTGTTGGCCTCGACGCTCGCGACGCGTTTCAGCACAGCGACGCTTACACATTTTTCAATCGGTTGGACGACGCAATCATTACCGGGCCGACCGGAAACAATTTACGAGATTTGCGGGTGTTGATCGCCGGGCCCGAGACAGAATCTTCCTCTACGGAAAGTTAAACTTACAACTCTTAAGCGCAGAGCTCTTGAGCGGCAGAATTGTGATTAATGTTTTTCCGCCGGGAGCCGTGTTTCGATGGTCTTCAAGCGGTTGTTCATTTCTTGTATTAAGTGTTCAAGCTTATCAAGGCGCTCGGCGACTACGGCCGCGTTCGCGTTGCTGTTGGAATTGCTGTCAGCAGAGGCTTCGTCATCGTCATCGTCGCTGCTGGAGCCAGCGGCGGCGTGGCCATCCCTTTTTTCTTTGGCAGGCCGCTTCAAGCGCGCGATCTGCTCTTTGACCATCGGAACAACTTCAATGCTCAGGTCATTGCTCTTGAGCAATTGCTCGAGAGCAGGAATCGCCGAAGCATCTCCGCGGGCGCCCAACGCGGCCACCGCAGCCATTCGAATGCTGAAATGCTGCTCCGGCAAATACGACGCGATCTGAGTGGTGATTTCCTTGTTCTCTTTTTGCAGGCGCGCCAGGCTGAAGATTGCCGCTTCTCGCGTCTCCATCGGTTTGCCGGGAGCGGCCCATTCGCGAAGCACCGGCACAGCTTTTTCGTCACCTAGAGGGCCAAGCGAGCGCAACGCTGCGTTACGAAGAAAATCGTCCGGTGAATCCGCGGCGATCGCGGAATTTAGAATGGCGAATGCGTTTGGAGCTTTTAATTTCGCAAAGGCTTGCAGCGCCGCGGCCCGCGCGCGATAGGAAGTATCCTGCTCCGCCACATTTTGCAGCTTCGCTAGAACATCTCTATCATCTTTGAAATTCCCTAACGCCCCTACCATACGCATCCGCAGCCATGGTTCCTTTGCAGAATTCAAAGCGTCGATTAATTTTTTGGCTGCGACCGGACCTCCAAGCTCGCCGAGACTCTCGGCAGCCACGGCGCGCACTCCCCAGGCTTTATCGTTAGTCGCGGCGTCGGCCAACACGGCGATCACATCATCGTTCGTCGCCTCAGATTTATTATCGGAGTGCGCCGCGTCTTCCTTCAACGAGCGCAACGCCACAGCAGCATCGGCGCGGTCTGAAAAATCGGCGGCATTCTTAAGCTGATACAGCCATTCTTTTTTCTCGTTGTGAAATTCCGTCTTTTTCAGAATATTTCCGCCCTTATCAAACAAGACCATCAGCGGCTCAGAGCTGACCGGCAACGAAAATGTCTCCGTCTGCTTGGACACCACGATGGGGTAAAGGTGTGCGCCCGTCGAGGTGGTAATTTCCACATCAACGGGAACATGGAAAAGTCCGACACGGCCTTCGACTTTTTGCGTTTGTTTCACGGTGAGGGCCACTTGATGCTTGGCGTCGTCGTACGCATAGCTGATATCGAATTTCGGCGCGCCGGCTCCGTACACCCACTGATTGAAGAATTGATCCACGCCGGAGTTTGTGGACTCCTCTACAGCCTTCACAAGATCAGCGGTGACCACATTTTTGCCGCGGTTTACCTCCAGATAGTGTTTCAGGGCGCGATTGAAAGCCTCTTCGCCCAACTGGTGCCGCAACATATAAAGTACCCAGCCGCCTTTGGTGTAGGCGTTGCCGTCGAATTCGCTGGAGTCGTCAAAATCGTAACGGACCATGGGTTTGCTATACAGATTCGCAGAAGCAAACCAATGGCGCGCGTCCGTCCAACGCTGGTATTCGCTTTGATCTTTGGGAAAATGGTTTTCTGTCCAGAGGATTTCTCCGAAGGTTGCGAAGCCCTCATTCAGCCAGATATTTCCCCAATCTTTGCAGGTCACATAATCACCGAACCACTGGTGGGTCAACTCGTGGGAGATCAAATCGTCCTGGCCGGTCGCGTATTCAGCGGCCAGTTTAGGGTTCACCAGCGAAGAGCTGGTATTGGTGGTGGCGCTGGAATTTTCCATGCCACCGGCGACGAAATCGTCCACCATCACTTGCGCGTACTTTTCCCACGGATAATCCATGCCATATTTTTTATCGAAGAGCTCAATCATCGCCGGGGTGCGCGAATAATTAATGGGAAGGCGATCGCCGCGGCCTTTAGGCGCGTAGTAAGTTACCGGCAAATTGTGGAAAGTATCTTTTACTTCATCAAATTCTCCAGCCACCACGGTGATCAGATAAGTTGAGCTGGGAACAGATTCACGCCACGTCCAGGTTTTCATGTTGTTGGCGGCGTTGGTGACACCGATCAATTTTCCATTGCTGACGGTCAACCATGAAGCCGGAACGGTGAGGACCGTTTCGGTCGTCAAGCGGTCATTCGGATAGTCATAGGTGGGCAGATAGTAGCGCGTATCTTCCGATTCGCCCTGCGACCAGATTTGTGTGGGGCGATTGGGATAGTCTTTGTCTGGCAAAATAAAATAGAGACCCTTGGTAGGCGTTCCCTCGTAACGAATATCAATCTCGAATTTGTCGCCTACTTTTACGGCAGAGACGGGAATGACCAATTTATTGGCGGTGGTCTCAAATTTTGCCGCAGCTTTGTTTACGGTGACGCTCTGGATGGTCAGCCCGACAGAATCGAACTCAATCTTTGAGGTGTTTTCACGAAGAGGGGTCAGGGTATGAATGACCTCGCCGATTACTTTTTTCTGGCCCACGTCGAAGCGCAAAATAATCTTGGAATGCTGCAAGTCGTAAGTGCGATTGCGCGCGTAGGGCTCATCGGCGCGCACCGAGAGAATTGTGCTGAAGATAATTACAACAATGGCGATGAGCGGCCGACAGCGGCCAAACTTTGGCTTTCGAGCTTTAATAAACGTCCTGATCATTTAGCCCTTTCCAAATAAGACAATGAATCTAAGAAATAGTTTCACTTTCGTGAACGGTGTGCGCTGCATTGCGAAGCGCGCCTAGCGCATCACGCAACTGGCTGCACTGCACCAAGAGATAGTCCGTATCGAACGTCGATATCGTGAAAACGCTCACACCCGCGGTGGCCAGCGGCGCGACGATAGCAGCAAGTACCCCGACTTCAGAAAAATCAAATGGGCCATGAACTTTCATAACGCGCCAACGCACACTGGTGCGCAATCTCTCAGGAACCAAAGCATTCTCCGCAATCACCGAGAGTTCGTCGCTGGTGCGCGTAACCGAAAAGAATCGCCCTTGCGTGGCCCACTCCGGCACAATGGCATCGGGAGCAAGGCGGCAAATGGCGAACGTTTCAGGTAGCAGAGAAAGTTCAAAAATAAGCTTGGCAGCAGGCATTGAAGCTATAGCAGGCTCCTGACAATTCCGCCGTCCACCGCGAGGGACACGCCGTTCACGTAGCTGGCACGCTCGGAAGCGAGGAACGTAACCACCGCGGCGAATTCTTCCGGCGTGCCAATGCGTCCAGCCGGGATTTGCCGCTCCCATCTAGAAAATACCTCTTCGGGCTTCGCGCCCGTGCGTTCTGAAATCGCGATGGCGAGGTCGCTCAAGCGCTCTGTGCGCGTATACCCGGGGCACACGTTATTTACGGTGATGCCATGCGCCGCGTATTCATTGGCCAACGTGCGCGCCAGTCCCGTAACCGCCGCGCGAATCGAGTTGGAAAGCAACAGTCCGTCGACGGGTTGTTTTACGGTGGTAGACGTGATGGTGATCAGTCGGCCCCATTTGTTTTTTTTCATCCGCGGCAACGTTTCTCTGGCAAACGCGACGCAGCTCATCAAAAGCTGGTCTATGGCTGATTGCCACTCTTCGTTGCGGGTGTCCTCAAATAGCTTAGACGGGGGACCGCCGGAATTGGTGACGCAAATATCGATTCGTCCAAAGCGAGTTTCCGCCGCGGAAACAAAAGCCGCGACTGCTTTGGCGTCAGTTACGTCCAGGGCTTGTTGGAATACTTCGCGGCCGCTGGCGCGCTGGATAGTCGCGGCGGCGGTTTGAAGATTGGCGGCGTTGCGGGCGCAAATGGCCACGTCGGCACCTTCCAGGGACAATTCTTTGGCAACCGCGAAACCCAAGCCGGTGCTGGCGGCGGCTACGATGGCCACACGGCCGTTCAAACCGAGATCCATTCGAGTTCCTCAACTTCATTGTCTCGCCTTACGGATGTTGCATCAAATTTGCTGCCGGCCGTTTTATGCCGGCGCCAATAACTTCCGCGCAATAACACGATTTGCCGGGCTGAATCGGAACCACTCCCTGGCGCATCTAAACCTGCGTTAGTATGATCGGGTGAGTTCCGATCTTTGAACCGCGGAGTGTGAAATGAACGAGATTGCAACCTTTGGTGCTGGATGCTTCTGGGGCGTAGAAGAGACGTTTCGGCAGGTTCCCGGCGTAATTGATACTGCGGTGGGCTATTCAAACGGCCACACCGTCAATCCCACATATAAAGATGTCTGCACCGACGAAACCGGGCACGCGGAAGTTGTGCAAGTGACCTTTGATCCCGCTAAGGTGTCCTTCGAAGAGCTGCTCAATGTGTTCTGGACGGCCCACGATCCCACGCAGGTGAATCGGCAGGGCCCGGACTTTGGCGCTCAATACCGCACCGCGATTTTTTTCCATTCACCGGAGCAGGAAGCGGCCGCCAAAAAATCCATGGCTGCCATGGCGGCAAGCGGAAAATTCAAGCGGCCCATTGCCACGGAAATTACCGCAGCGGGCCCGTTTTATCGCGCCGAAGAATACCACCAGAAATATCTGCAAAAACGCGGCGCGGCATCCTGTCATTTTTAACGCGCGTTTAACTGTCGCATGACAACCGGCGCACGCGGTAAAACTTCGTCGTGGGATAGGCGAGTATATGGAAACCAATCCTGATCCGATCAAAGAAATCCTCGGCGAACTATTTTCGTTGCTCGAAACGTTCGAAACGCAAAGCCTGGCGCTAACGCAATTTTTGAAAGATCAGGGAATAGCCACGGATGAAAAGCTGGCACCTTATCTAGACCGTGCTGGAAATGCCAGCAGCGTTAAATGGCGCGCGGCACGAGCCCGGATGCAATATTTGCTTTCGCCGGTTCCAAAACCGGCTGGCGACACCGAGAAAGACAAAAACAAAGATAAAAAAGCAGAACCGGAAAAGCCTTCAGAAGAAAAGCCATCGGCCGAAAAGCCCTCAACAGAAAAGGCGGCTACAGAAAAGCGGGCAGAAAATCCACCCCCCGACCAGAAAAAGCCGGAAAGTACGGACGCCGCTGAAGATACCGCTCGAAATACGAATGCAAATGCTGACAAAAACCGAAAGCCCGTTGCGGAAGACGACGCCAAAAAATCCAATACTCGCCAAAAATCTAACCGCAAATAGCGCGTAAGTACACCCGGGCGCCGCTAAGCCGCGAATTTTCATGAAACTATCTGCGACGTTTCTCGTACGTCTAAGAGAACATCCAAGCCGGAGGTTAACTCGTTATGTGGAGTTTTCTTCAGGACCTACGCTTCGCCTTCCGCCAATTCCGCAAAGCACCAGGCTTCGTGTTGACTGCCGTTCTCTCTCTGATGCTGGGCATCGGCGCGACCACGGCCATCTTCAGTGTTGTCTATGGGGTACTCCTCGATCCCTATCCTTATAAGGATAACGACCGGATGGTGCACGTCGAGCTCAACGATAAAGACGGCCGCGGGCCGCTATTGCTGACGAATGGCGCCGGGTATGCCACGATTCGCAACGCCTCTTCCGTGGAAGATGTCTTCTTCCAGCAGGGATCGCAGCAAAATCTTACCGGCGATCAGATTCCCGTGTCCGTCAATGTCGGCCTTTATTCCCCCAACTTGTTTGAGTTCATGGGCGTACCGCCTCTGCTCGGCCGCGAATTTTCCACCTCCGATGCGCCGAACGGTAATCCCGCCCCTGTTGCGGTGCTTAGTCACCTGTTCTGGCAGCGCCAGTTCGGTGGCAGCCGTGACGTGCTGAACAAATCGATCGAGCTGGATCACAAGCTCTACACCATCATTGGGGTGGTGCCGCCGCGCTTCACGTGGGGCGATTCCGATGTGTACTTGCCTGGCGCCCCCAATGGCGACGCGCATGACTTGTGGCTCGCGTTCGTACGGCTCAAGCCGAACGTGAAATTTCCCGCCGCGAAGTCGCAATTTCAGGTCATCGTCGATGAATTCGCGAAAAACGACAAGGGATATCCACAAAACCGGCGCGTCAAGATCGTTACTCTCAACGAACAAATCCTGGGCAAATTCGCAGGGACGCTCGGGTTGCTCTTTGGCGCGGTTCTCACGCTGCTGATTATCGGTTGCGCCAACGTCAGCATTCTGCTTCTTGCGCGCGGCACGGCGAGGCAGCACGAGTTTGCAGTGAGGGCTTCCGTAGGCGCGGGCCGGAAACGGCTGATAAAACAACTTCTCACCGAGTCCGTTGTTCTCTCCGTCACCGGAGCGCTGTTGGGTGTGGTCGCGGCATATAAAGGTGTGAGCTGGATTGTCGCGGCGCTGCCGATTTTTTCTTTTCCGCATGAAGCGGCCATCCACGTGAACGCCCCCGTGCTTATTTTTAGCGCCAGCGTTGCAATTCTTACGGGTGTTCTATTCGGCATCTCGCCCGCCTGGCAGCTTTCAACTCCGCACATAGGAGCGCTCGTGCAAGCCAGCAGCTCCAAACACTCTGGCAGCAGCAGTAGCCGCAAGAGTCATCGCATCCTGATCGCGGGGCAACTGGCGCTCACGCTACTGCTGATCGCTTCCGCGGGCGCCGCACTCAAAGCGTTTGAAGCCCGTTTGCACACGCCGCTTGGCTACGATCCAAAGAATGTTTTGTCGCTCAACGTGGGCTTCCCAAAGGGTAGTAATCCCATCTGGGAAGGGCGCCTCAACGCGCAGGAAGCGGTGCGCAAAGTTATCGCGGAAGTTCCCGGCGTTGCAGACGCTAGCATCTCCACGACGTGGTTTCCGGGCTTAGGCGGCTTCACCGGCAAAATCGAAATTCAGAGCCGGCCGCAATTGGCCGATGCGCAAGCTCTGCTGTGCGCGGTGAGCTCACACGAATTTTCCACGCTGCACATACCGCTGATTGCCGGCCGTACCTTTGACGAATCGGAAACGTTGCGCGCCGGGCACCTCGCCGTCGTCAATCAAGCGTTTGTCAAAGAATTTTTAGGGGACACGAATGCCATGGGCCAGGCGGTGCGCAGCCCGATGCTGAAATTTGAGCGTCCCGATTTATTACTGGCGCAGAAACCGGATGACTGGTTGCAGATCATTGGAGTGGTCGGTGACGCGCGCAACGATGGGCTGAATCGTCCCGTGAAGCCCGCGGTGTTCTTCCCGTACAGTTTCCTGCTGCCCACAGACGTTTCGCTGCTGATCAAGACCACCGCAAATCCCGACACCATGCTGAAGTCCTTCAAGGAACGCCTGCGCCAATACAATCCCGAGCTGGTCACCGGGCGCCTGAATCACACTTTACTGTGGTGGCTTGATACGCAGGGCTGGGGGCAGGATCGCTTCATCGCCACGCTCTTCGCCATGTTTGCGGTGTTCGCGTTGGCGCTCGCGGCCACCGGGCTCTACAGCGTGGTTTCCTTTGCGGTCTCGCAGCGCACCCAGGAAGTCGGCATTCGCATGGCGCTTGGCGCGCCGCGCACGAGCATCGTGCGCCTGGTTCTGGCGTCCACGTCCTTGACGCTGGGCGTCGGTCTGGGGTTGGGATTAATCCTCAGCGTCGCGCTGCACCGCGTGTTTTCGTCCTGGTCCGGAGGAAATTCCCGCGATCCGCTCACATTGATGGCGTCGTCTTTGATTCTGGTATTCGTGGCGCTTATCGCTTGTCTCGTTCCGGCATGGCGGGCCGCTACGATCGACCCCATGAGCGCTCTGCGCACGGAATAAATTGTCTGCGCATGTGCGTTGTACGTTTATACGCGTCGGTGACGTTATTGACGCGTGCGGAACGGCCACGCAGGCTGAGGATAGGAACAAATGCGTGTTCAGTTTCCTTTATGTCGCGTGTGCACGGCATATAAAGAGCTGCGCGCCGCAATGAAAAGCGTTCTGCCGTCAGGGCCGCCAAATAGAAGCTGAGAGGGTCGCTCAGGAACTTCAATCGTTTCGAGATATTTTCCCGAGGAGTCGTACACAAAAATTTGCCCCGCGGCGATGTAGACGTTACCGGCCTGATCCGTAGTCACGCTTTCTCCGCCTACTTCTTGAAAGAGCTTGAGATCTTCGATGCCGCCATACGAATTGACCGTGGCAGAGTATGTTTTTTGCCCTTCTTCATTGGAGATGTAAAACTTCTTACCGACTGGAACTGGGGCCATGCCAAACGCGCGAAGCACGTCGTGAATCTTCGAGCCGTAATATAGTTCGCCACTCACAAAATCGTCGCCTGCAGGAATGAACGTAGTGCCATCAAGTGAGGCAAACTGATACGGCTTTTTGGCGGTGACGGCTTGCGCGAAATCGTTTTCGTTGCGCCACACATCGACGGAAAGAATGGCGGTGAGGCCGGGGCGCGAAACAGCAGGCTGGGTTTGGAGAAGAGTGATGTCCGCGGATTTGGCGTGAGGGTCGAAGGTATATACCGTGCCGCTTCCCGCGTAGGAGATCACGATAAGATTTCCGGCGCGGTCAAAAGCAAGCTGCACGGGATCGAGTGTATTGTCTTTCACTTTGGAGAGCTGGTTATCCGCTATTGACCAGCGATAGATGGTTTGCCATTTCGCATCGACAAAATAAAAATTGCCGGCTTGATCGACGGCACCGCCAGAAATATTGAAAAAGCCGCCAGCCAATTTTTTTACAAAGGCGTCGTCATTCGGCAGTGTTGAATTTATTTTTTCCCTCGCGGCCGGGAGCTGTGCAGAAATATCAAGCCACGCAAATTCGCGTTGGCGCACATTGACGCCGGAGGTTTGGTCATACACGGCATTGTCGAAGGATGCCTTGCTGTCGCTATAGCAATGCATGTTGCGCAAGCGGACGTCCGTAGAGCGGGAGATGAGAATCGCATATAGCGCAGGTTGATAGCTGCTTACCACCCTGTAGATATGCATGTTGGCGATCAGGAGATTTTTCGAATCGCGAATTTCCAGTGGCACGGCAAAGCCACCCTCGCCGCGCTCTGCTTCTGTTTGCAGCGCAAAGACCTGCCAGTTGGAAACATCATCGAAGACTGCTTCATTGCGAACGTGATGCTCGCTGGAGAGTTGGTAGATCCGGCCAGTGGTCGCGGTATGCGACACATACAGACCGGCCTGAGCGAAGGTGCTAGGCGTCCAGATATTTACGAACGTTCCGCCCCCGCCATCGGTGACCCACAAGCTTGGATACTGGCCATCCCAGCGACGATTTAAATTTGCGTCTGCGGTGTGGGTGTTGTTGTAAATCTGGGTCCAGACTTTTTCGCTTTCTTCGGCAGAGGCGTCGGGATCGATCGTTCCATGCCCGCCCAGAAAGCGCACGTCGCTCAGTAAAGATTGGCTTCCTGACTTCCACAGCGCGGCAACAGCGCGTGGGTTGAGTCCATTGGTGTAGAGCCCAATGCCGGTAACGATGTTTTTGCCTCCGGAAGGAGTTTCGAGCAGCGGCTTGGGGCTGCCGACTCCTTGAAATGCGGGGGTTTCATCGGCGAGCAGCAACCGCGTGGTGCTGGGGTGCAATCCGATCATAACGGTGTCGGGCTTGAGCGCGATCGTGTCCGAAACCAGATATTGGCCTGAGGGGAAATAAAGAACGGCGTGCTCAGCAATGGCCTTGCGAAGAATATCGGTGTCGTCTGTCCTGGCGTCTCCGTGCGCGCCCAGATCGCGAACATTCACCCAGGACTCCATCGGGGGTAGATCCGGAATGTCCGAAGGCGCCGGCGCAGGGAGACGCGACAGTGGGGCGGCTTCAAAGACAGTTTGAATTTGATTCGGCGCAGCATGCGGAACGGCGATGTCGTCGAAATGAAAGCCATGCGAGAAAGTCTTCACGATGAATTGTTCGCCTGGCCCGCGCAGTTTTCTTCCACTTTCCCGAAACTCCGCAACTAACGGAACATTACGGAACGTCAAATTCTCGCCGTTAATCTCGGTTCGAGGACTGTTCTCATTACTGATGACCAAGGCTGGGCCGCTTATGTTTTCGAAGCGCCCATCCTTGATCCACAACTCATCCGCGTAATTGGCATCGATAGAAATCGCGGTAGGAACGTTCTTGAAGGCGGGACGAATCAAGGTCAGTCCAGCTTCATGCTCGCGAATGGCCGCCTGGGTTTGTCCTTCAAACGTGGAATCCATCACGGTGAATTGCCATCCGGGCGAGGGCTTGCGGGTCCAGATGCCGTATTGCCCGCCATGAAAGTGCAGATCGATGGCGACGTTACCGCCATCGTGAATTCCCGCCAGAGCGGAACCGAGATAAAAATCCATGTGGGACAAATAACAATGTTGGGCATAGCGCGCGCGAATACCGACAGCTCCGGGATTTCCGTCCTGAATTTCGATATCGATATTGCTCATCGCGGAATAAAACGTTCCGGGATTGGCGTCCGGAGGACGCTCCGTCCCTCCTTTTATCTGCGCTTTGCCGATATTCTGAAATCCCGCGGGACGCGAGCCCGCGAAAAATACCATGTAGGCCGGTCCCTCTTGAAAGCCCGGAGTAGTCTTCGCCAGCACAAAAGTAGCGCGAGTCGCGCCGAAACCAATGAGGCGAATGCCGGGCCAGATATAAATCGTCCTGCTCAAGCGATAACGGCCACTGGGAACGAATACGATGCCTTGATTTCTATCGTGCTGCACTTTATTAATGGCGGACTGTAGAGCATCAGTGTCATCACCTTGGCCATCACCGTGAACGGAAAACTCAGCGCGATCCAAATAGACGGCTTTTGAATCTTGCAGCCGGTTTGGATAGTAGGACGATCCGGAGGCTGACGGGGTTGTCGCAGAGAAGAGCGCGAGAGCAGCGATTAGAATTTGTTTTACTGCCGCGCGGCGCAGCCTAGGTATGGAATTCGATGAATGCTCAGTTGTAGGCTTCGGCATCGTCAGGCTCCGGCTTGAAGGGGCGCAGTCGTATGGTGCAGTACGACAAAAGGGAATACAAAGACATAATGGCGCGGTTCGTCAAGTACATGAGCAACGCTTGCCGCAATGAATCTTGCGATTTTCACCTTTGCCTCCGGCATTCTCTCAGGAATTAAGAAAGCTATGTTGCGGTGCTTGAAGATTTACAACGAGAAAATCTGCGAAGCGCCCGGTTGCGCGCAAACCACGCTGAGCGCTGCGCAATCTATGCAGTTGCTTTGAGATTAGTTAGTTTCGTATATCTTGATTTCCGCGCTGCTGGTTCCTTTTTGCGGCACGGCGACAAAATAGCGGTGCAGTTCAGGCACGAGTAGAGCGGTTCTCCCCAATGCGCCGGTAGGAACTTTGCCGAGTGACTTATAAGTGTTGGCGTCGGTCTGCTGGTAGACGTCAGCGTCGCCATCGCAGGAGGCATACAAACGCTTGCTGGCCGGGTCGAAAACCATATCGTCAACCCCTTTGGTTATCTCCAGCACAGCGATTTCTTTTCCCGAGTCGGTATCGAGGACGACGATGCCACCTCCGCGGCAACCGATGAAGAGGCGATGATTTGCAGCGTCGTAAGCCATGGCGACGTTGGTTTTGGATTTGGTAATGGGCCAGCTGGTCAGCAGGGTGCGCTTGTCGCGATCAATCACGTCCACCTGGTTCTTGGCTTTATTGTTCAAAAAGATTCGCGGGGTGGCATTGTCCAGCACCATAGCTTCCAGAGTGTCGCCGTCCACTTTTATGTCCGCCAATTTTTTGCCCGCGGTAGTGTCGACGACGCTGAGCATGGAATAGGTCTGGTGCACGTCGCCGCCACCATTGTCGATGTACAGATATTTTGTTTTGGGGTCGTAGCCGATGGAGTCGGCGTCCTCAAGAAGTTTCACGCTGGACAAAATGGCATAGCTGTCGCTATCCACGATTTTCAGGTCGCCGCTTTCGCCATCGGTGATGAACAGGCGCTTTACATCCGGGCGATAAAGCACAGCGTGCGGTTTTTCGATTCCGGTTATTGTGTGAATTAATTTTCCAGACTTGAGGTCGAACACCAGCGCCGCTTTGTATTCTTCGGGCGTGGCGAACAGGCGGTTGCCGCTTAGATCGATGGCAAAGTGATCGAAGTTTCCTTTTACATCCGAAGGCAGCTTATAGGTCTGCACCAACTTGAGTGGCGCGGACTCCTGACCAGAGATTTTCCCTGCAAATAAAAACAGCGCGACAAATAAAAGTGAAAACGATTTCTTCATTTCACCCCCGAAGACGCGATTAGCAAGTTTGTAATCAAGTTCATTTCAAAAAGTGACGAACTGCGTTTTGCAGCCGCGAGAAAGCATAATCTCTACCGGGGCTGTTACGAACTTAAAGGAAGATTAATTTATGTTTAGCCGCATGCGCGAGGGTGGCTGCAAATCCTTTTAAATGGCCTAAATATGGGTCGAAACGGGTGATGTGGTGCAGTCGCCTGCATGGCTGGCGTTGACGGGTCAGGGAGGGTGGCGTAGCATCCGCGTGGTTTTTGTCGCGGCTAATTAATTATAGCTTCGTTGCAACCTTCGAATGGAGACAACGTCATGAAGCGCAAAATGTTCGCTGTGTGCACTCTAACTGTGTTACTGGCGCTTTTTTCGTTTGCGCAGAGCAAAGAGCCGCTCAAACAGATGGCCACCATTCCGCTGCCCGGCTTGAAAGACGGCGACTTCGATCATTTTACGCCGGACGTCGATGGGCACCGGCTATTTTTGACCGACGAAGAAAACAACAAAGTGGACATACTGGATACCAATGCCAACAAGCGCGTTCACACCATCGACGAGGCTAAAGCGCCGCACGCCATTTTGTTTCGCAAGGATTTGAAGAAATTGTTCGTAGTGGAAGGTGACGCGTCGACGGTGAAAATTTACGATAGCGACAATTTCAAACCGCTGGGGGAGATTAAAGTTTCCATTGACGCGGACTCTATCGCCTACGATCCGGCGACTTCATATTTGTACGTTGTAAATGGAGGCCGCGAAGCCAAAACGCCCTATTCGCTCATCAGCGTTATTGACACCAATAATCAAAAGAAATTACGCGACATAAAAATTCCCAACAATCATGTGGAGGCCATCACGCTCGAAAAGAACGGGCCGCACATGTTCATAAATATCACCGGCAAGAACGCGGTGGGAGTCATGGACCGCAACAAGTCCGAACTGTCGGCTACCTGGCCGCTGCCGGCAGGAGACAAAGCGAATGTGGCGATGGCCTTCGACGAACCGAATCACCGCCTGTTTGTGGTGACGCGGGAACCGGGCAAGTTGATTGTGATGAATTCCGATGATGGCAAGGTCATCGCTGAGCTGCCGGCTGTCGGCATGGTGGACGACGCAGTTTTTGACGCGCAACACAAACGTATATATCTCGCGGGCGATCAGGCACTCGATGTATTCCAGCAGAAAGATGCAGACCACTACGAGCTCCTCGCCAAAATTCCAACTGGCTTCCGCGCTAAAACTGGCGTTTTGGTGCCGGAGTGGAATCGCTATTATCTTGGTGTGCCGCATCACGCCGGCAAGGAAGCGGAAGTGCGCGTCTACGAGGTTCAGCCGTAGCGTGCGCCGACTCCGGGTGACTTATGCGAAGGCGTGAATTCGGCAAAACGTCTTTGGGATTGCTGGGCGCCGGGTTACTTGCTGACCGTTCTGAAGCAGAGGGTGCCGAAGGAGCGGGCAGCGTGGCAGCCATCGACTTTCCAAAGACTCCAGGATTGACCCAATACGTTGGGCAATTCGTCCTGCAAACGAAGTCCGAAAATATTCCCGCAGAAGTCATCGAGCTGAGCAAAAAATCTATCTTGGATGGCTTCGGATTGGCTTTAGCCGGCTCGTGCGCGGAGAGCGGACCGATTTCGCGAGAGTATATCGAGCAGTGCGGTGGCAATGGCAAGGCCACGGTGATCGGTACGGCGATGAAAACGTCGCCGCGTTTCGCTGCGCTGCTAAATGGAATTTCCATTCATGCCGACGATTTCGATGATACGCAGCTGGCCGCAGCAAAGGATCGCGTATACGGATTGCTGATGCATCCGACTGTTCCGGTGCTGCCCGCAATTTTTGCGCTTGCAGAACAGCGCGCTGTCAGCGGCAAAGAGTGGTTGCTGGCTTATCAACTCGGGGCCGAAGTGGAATGCAAAATCGCGGAAGCCATTTCGCCTCGGCACTATCAGGATGGTTTTCATACTACCGGGACATGCGGCCCGTTTGGTTCGGCGGCGGCTTGCGCAAAGCTGCTTGGATTTGATCTGAAAAAAACTCTCAATTCGTTTGGATTGGCGGCCGGCCAGTCGGGAGGCCTGCGCGAAAATTTTGGCACGATGACCAAACCATTTCAGGCTGGGCACGCCGCGGAGAGCGGACTGGTCTCCGCTGAAATGGCGGGATTGGGATGGACTGCCGCGGAGCAAATTCTGGAAGCGGAGCGAGGTTTTTTCCACGCGGCTGGTGGCTCGTACGACCCTTCAGCGATCATGAATCGTTTGGGCCAGCCCTGGACTTTTGCGGACCCCGGCGTTTCGTTGAAGCCTTACCCTTC
>DATNKL010000151.1:0-24184 GCA_035603415.1 Candidatus Acidiferrales bacterium | reverse complement strand
TTCCAGGTCTGAATGTTCTGGGTTGCAGTTAACCCGCCGGTGCCGCCGGTGAATCCCACGTAAGCGGTGTTGCTGCCGATGACCTGCGAAATGTTAATCGACCAACTGGTATTGTATACCGCGCCGGTCGTCACATCGGTGATGCGCATCGCGAGGGTCTCGCCGTTACAGGTCATATGCACGGAGAAATTATCTCCGCTGTGCAAATTAATCCCTGAGTTTGAGAGATCGGTAGCAGGTATGATCGGCGCCGCGCCGTTCTGGTATAGGCCGGTGGAATCAATCCCTTCTCCACCGTTGTTATATAAATCGAATTTCACGGCCACGCTTTTGCCGATGCCGCCGTAACCTAAGTTACCTCCCGAGACGCCCAAGGCGCTCAAACCGCTATTTTGAATCGTGAAGGTAAAGCCGTCAGCATCGGGATTCACCAATTGAAACGCAAAATCGTTGGTGAATTGCGTGATATTTACGGGCGCATTGAACCATGCGCTGCCCGCTTCACTCGAACCGCCATTGGTTAATTGCAGCAGGCCATTACTTAACGCCGCGCTTCCATTAAACGTTATGGCGCTTTGTGCGGAGCCAAAGCCGCTGCCAAAGTTGATGGTCGAGACCACCGCCTGGGATTGCAGATTATAGGTTTCTGAGGCAACTGCGCTGAGCAGAAATCCCGAAGCGCTGGCGATGGCGTTGATGGTCTCGGTGGAGGTAACGTTGATGGGGCCAGTGTATTTCGTGGAGGCAGTTGTAGGTGTGCTGCCGTTAGTGGTGTAGAAAATGGATGCCCCTGGAGTGCTGGCCGTAATCGAGACGGAAAGCGAGCCGGTGAAACTCTCACCGCCAGGACTTAGCACTGGGATGGCAGCTTGTGGCGCTGGACGCAAGAGCCCGTAAACAGTCAAAAAATTAGAAGTGCCGACGTAGACTTTGCCGTTGGTGATAGTAGGGACGACAAACTTGGTAGCCCCGCCAGGATTATCGCGACTGGAATTTTGATTGCTGCTGTACAAGGTGCTGGAAACATTGCTGGCGTTGTGAGCCAGCAAAACGGCTGGACCCCCAGAATTGAAGGCGCTGGTCACCACGTCCCAAACGATCCCGTTACTATTCCCATTCGAAGAAACCGCCGGCGTAGGTCCCGGGTATCCGCCATTTTCAGCGGAGGCGGCCGTCCTGCTGCCAATGACGCCGCTGGAAAACGAAAACGACTTCAAATTGTCGTTCTGCCCCCAGAAATATAAACGACCATTCCAATAGGCAGGAGCACCCCAAACTCCGCCGATCTGACTCGTAACTTCCTGAACTATGTTGTCCCCGTTGGAGTTGAATCCACCGAGATTATCGCGGTCCACCAGGTAGATGCGCCCCTCCTTACCCGCTTGCACCATAAGATGGGTGTGGCCACCAGATGATTGATCTGGGAGCAACAACACGCCGCCGGAGCCCAGGTCGACATCGCCGTTGCTGAGCGATAATTGATTGAACGCGGTGAATTGATCGGTGACTCGCATCACACCGCTGCCGGTCTCGAGGCGAATAATGTCATCGCCATAGCTCATGGTGTTGTTGTACGGAGATGTCGCGTTAAACGCTCCGTTACCGGTAGCGACGAACAAGCGACCTGAGTTAATGGTGTCCGCGGCCAAGCCGGCGCCCGACATCCAAATGCCAGAGGCTGCCCCGTTCACAGTTGGGCAGAAAACGCTAACTTGCTGTAGCGTTGCCGCGTTGTAGGCCAGGATCCAGCCGTGATAAGGACCTTGGTCGCCATGGGCCGCAAAAGCGATGTACACGACGCCGTTGAGCAGCAACAGTCCGGGACGGTTGTTTTCCAACTTTGCATCAAAACGCAACAAGCCGCCCGAACTGCCGTTTCCGTTTCCGTTCACTTGCGCAGAAAGGGTGACAGGAGAACCAGGTTTTTCGGCCCCGGTGGTGATGTCGAGAGCATGCAGGCGCTGAAAATAGTTGCCACTTTCTTTGGTTTTGCCCACCACATAAAGAGTATTCGTAGCGGTGTCAATAACAGGAGTAGCGGTGATCCCAATTTCGGGACTTATGTCATCGGTGCCGACATCCCCGTTGGGGACTGTAGTGGCGCCAAACCCCGCTCCATGCAATGAATCCAGCAGAGTAATTTTCCATAGGGGTGAAGCGTTGGAGCCGCCGTTGCTGTCTGCGTCGAAGGCGTAAACGCTATCGTGTTCGGTGGCAACAAACACAACGTTATGGGTTGTACCGGCCTGCACGGTGCCCAGGCCCATGGTCACGCCGGCTACGTACAGCGGTTGCGCGTAAGCCTGGCCGTCGATGGCATAGGAGAACAGCTTTCCAAATGTGTTGCTGTTGACATTTGCGGGAGTAAGGATCGTTTCGTTAAGGTTCTGACCAGTGCGAGCAATATCATTGTGCTGCGTCACCACGTTGGTTTGCGCTTTGGCCTTGAAGACTGAAAACAATAACACCGGAAGCATCATGGCAAATCGCAATCGGCGAGTACCCGTAAATTTAAGAAGAATAGATCCGAGACTAAAAGGATTTTTCAAAGAGCCCTTCGCCAATGAACGAACTGCGAAAAAGGGTAGGGCGAGGTGCTTCATCTGATTCTCCAGGATAGAACGAGCGCCCGGGCAGGAGGCTACGTGTGATATGGAATTTTTATAAAGTTAGAGTTTGGTCTTGCGACGCCTGCTGGGGGGAGGCGCATGCATCAATACCACTGCCGGGGACCGTCAGATAAAGCACGAGGAGTATACCTGCAATCGATTTTCGATGACAACTCCAAAATGCTTTTGGGGCTCGTTCTGTCCGATTCCTGAGTTTTATCCCTTCTTCTGCATTATCATCTGTTTTGGCGGTTCCGATGTCCTCGTGTGCGCAACAACGCATCAGCAGTCCATAGTTTTGAAAGATGCGACACTTTGGCCCAACCCGTCGACTGCACGCAAGCGAGCTCCAATCCGGAGTGTCGGAGGCTACTACGAGGTTCGCGGGTCGCCGCTGGTACCGTTTTTTCAGGCGTAGCACGGCGTTACGACGCTCCGTGTCAGAAGTTATCGAACTCACATTTTCACGAGTGATGGAAGACGATGTTGTGGACCTTGCGGCCCAGGTATCCTTTTACTTTGTGCTATCGCTTGTGCCTTTCCTGATTGTTCTCGCCGCGATTGTAGGGTGGCTCCCATCTAGCACGTTATGGCAATCGTTCGCGCAATGGATCACCGATTATTTTCCTAATCGTTCCAGACAAGCGGTGTTTGCCACCATTCTGGACCTCACGCGCGGGTACACGGGGTTTCTTTCGTTTGGCCTGTTGGCTGCGATCTGGAGCGCCTCTTCGGGGTTCATGAGCCTGATGGAAGCGCTGAGCATCGCCTGCTGCGGCAGAGATACCCGTGGCTACTGGAAGAGACGCGCCATCGCTACGGTGACTACGCTTGTGGCTTCTTTCTTCTGCCTGATGGCGTTCGGACTTTGGACCTTGGGCCACTGGGCCACGCGTGAGATATATAGCGAACTCAAGTTCGTGGGTATCATCCATTTTCGGTGGAGCGTGATTGCCTGGTGGTTGGGCACTGTGTTCCTCATGTTCGTCGCACTGACTTTGATCAATCATTTCCTTCCGGATAGGAAGCGTCCGTGGCGGTGGTTTACTATCGGCAACATCTTTTCGGTGACGGGGATCATCATCGTGTCGGTGGGGTTCAATCTTTTCTTGCTTTACAGCCCTACTGTTCCGCAGGTCTACACAGTGTTGGCAGGATTTGTGATTTTGATGACCTGGATTTACGTGGCCAATGTGATTGTCCTGATTGGAACGGAACTGGATATGGCGATCTTGCTGATACATAAACACAAAGAAAAGGCCGCCTAGCCTTCGCCTACTTTCCCAACAATTTTCTTCATTCC
The DNA here is from genome assembly GCA_035603415.1 of Candidatus Acidiferrales bacterium. Classification (GTDB taxonomy): domain Bacteria; phylum Acidobacteriota; class Terriglobia; order Acidiferrales; family UBA7541; genus Acidiferrum. The sequence continues at coordinate 20,272 of DATNKL010000151.1, read as the reverse complement.
GGCATCTAAATAGGGGCCCTGTTATGTCCGATCCCAACAACCTTTCGTCGAGCCATTCGGCAACCATTGACAGCACTCTGTTTGCGCCCCCGGTTCGGGAGTGGTTCAAGGCTGTTTTCGCCGCTCCGACCAGGCCGCAATTGCAGGGCTGGCCAGCCGTCGCGCGCGGTGAGTCGACATTAATTCTTGCTCCCACCGGTACAGGGAAGACTTTAGCGGCCTTTCTTTGGTGCATCAATCGACTCATGTTCAGGCCGGTTCCGAACAAGGAGCAGCGGTGCCGTGTTCTTTACATTTCACCGATAAAAGCGCTGGCCGTTGACGTGGAGCGTAATTTGCGGGCGCCTCTTGTTGGCATCGCGCAAGCGGCCAAGCGAATGGGAATTGAATTTCACGAGCCGCAAGTTGCGATCCGGACGGGGGACACGCCACCAGCCGAGCGCGCCCGTTTCTTACGCCATCCGGCGGACATTCTCATCACTACACCCGAATCGCTTTATCTGTTGTTGACCTCCCAAGCGCGTGAATCACTGCGCTCCATCGAATCAGTGGTCATCGATGAGATCCACGCGCTGGTGCCCAGCAAGCGTGGTTCGCATCTGGCGTTGTCGATGGAGCGGCTGGAGCATTTGTGTGGGCGGCGATTACAAAGGATTGGTCTTTCCGCCACGCAAAGTCCCTTGGAAGAAGTAGCTCGTTATCTGGGTGGAGTGGACACGGCGAGCGGCAAAGAATCGCCCTCCGCGCCCGCCACTAATGAATCGGCAATTCTGCCCGAGCAGGAGAGCGACACGCTCGGGGTGGTCTATCGTCCCGTTACGATAATTGACGCCAGCGAACCGAAGCGTCTTAATCTGCGCGTGGAAATTCCCGTGGAGGATATGACCCGCCTCGACGAGGTCGACCGTTTGCCGAGTGGACCCGCGTCACAGGGGCCGACGCGGCCGTCCATCTGGAGCGCCATCCACCCAAAGTTGCTTGATTTGGTTCGCTCTCATCGTTCAACGTTGATTTTCGTGAATAGCAGGCGTCTCGCAGAAAGGATTTCCGCGGCCGTAAATGAATTGGCCGGCGAAACTCTGGTGCGAGCGCATCACGGCAGCGTGGCCGTGGCGCAACGCAAAGAAATTGAAGATCGACTGAAGCTGGGAACTCTGCGCGGCCTGGTAGCCACGTCTTCTCTCGAATTGGGCATCGATATGGGCGCCATCGATCTGGTGGTGCAGATCGAATCGCCGTCCTCGGTCGCCAGCGGCATGCAACGCGTCGGGCGCGCGAGTCACCATGTGGGTGCCGTTAGCTCCGCCATCATTTATCCCAAGTATCGCGCTGACCTGGTCGCCTGCGCCGCCATCACCCGTGCCATGTACGAGGGCAACGTCGAGTCCGTGCATTACCCGCGCAATCCGCTTGATGTGCTCGCGCAGCAAATTGTTGCCATGGTTTCCATGGAGCCCTGGGACGTCGCGGACATCTTTAAGGTGGTGCAATCCGCCGGGCCCTATGCGGACCTAACGCCAGGAGCGTTCGAAAGCCTGCTGGACATGCTTTCGGGGCGTTATCCCTCGGACGAATTCGCGGAACTCCGCCCTCGCCTCACCTGGGATCGGCTTGCCAACAAATTAACTACGCGGCAAGGCGCCCGACAGGTTTCCATCATCAACGGCGGCACCATTCCGGATCGCGGCCTATATGGCGTATTTCTAGCCGGCGCTACCAAAGGCGCACGCGTCGGCGAACTTGACGAAGAGATGGTTTTCGAAAGCAGGGCGGGCGACACCATTATTCTCGGGGCCTCCACTTGGCGAATCGAAAATATTTCTCATGATCGCGTGCTCGTTTCTCCCGCGCCAGGAGAGCCGGGGAAAATGCCCTTCTGGCATGGCGATACCGCTGGCCGTCCGGCGGAGTTCGGCGAAAAAATAGGACGCATGACTCGCGAATTGCTTCGGTTGCCGCGCGCTGTGGCATTTTCGAAACTCGTTGAAGAACATAGTCTGGATGTGAACGCCGCCGAGAACCTTCTTCGCTATCTCGAAGAGCAAGTTGCGGCTACGCAGCGCGTGCCCAGCGATGAGGACGTAGTAATGGAAATTTGCCGCGACGAGCTGGGAGACCGTCGTGTCTGCGTGTTGACTCCTTTTGGCAGCCGCGTGCATGCGCCGTGGTGCATGGCGGTAACCGCCAAACTGCGCGCCGAGCGTGGAATGGAAGTCGAATCCATGTGGTCCGATGACGGTTTCGTTTTGCGCCTGCCTGACAGCGAAGCTGCTCTGGACATTGAAGACTTCGTGTTGTCTCCCGCGGAATTTAGAGAATTGGTGTTGCGCCAACTGGGCTCGACTTCCTTGTTCGCCGCGAAATTTCGCGAAGCGGCCTCCCGCGCGCTGCTATTGCCAAAGCGCCGAGCCGGAATGCGCGCGCCGTTGTGGCAACAACGCAAGCGTGCCGCGGATTTGTTGGCCGTAGCCTCGCGCTTCTCTTCATTTCCCATAATTCTGGAAACGTATCGTGAATGCATTCGCGACGTATTTGATTTACCTGCGGCTGCCGGGATTCTCAGCAAGATTCAACGCGGCGAAATTCGCTTGACGCGCGTGGAATCCGACAAGCCTTCCCCATTTGCCGGCGCGCTGCTCTTCTCTTACATCGCGAATTACATTTATGAAGGTGATGCCCCGCTAGCCGAGCGCCGCGCCCAGGCGCTATCCATCGATCAATCCCAGTTGGAAGAATTACTCGGGGATACGGATTTGCGCGCGTTGCTCGACCCGGCCGCGCTGGATGAAGTGGAGGCCAAACTTCAGGCTTTGGAGCCGGACTACCAGGTGCGTCACACTGATGGCCTGCACGACTTGTTGCTGAAGCTTGGCGATTTGTCCGACGCCGAAATCGCTGCCCGCTGCGACACTCCGGAAGTTGCCGCCAGCGCTGCGGAATTGATCAACGCACGCCGCGCCGTGCGCGTGCGCATTGCCGGCGAAGCGCGCACGATTCCCGCCGAATACGCAGGCCGTTACCGCGATGCCTTGGGCACGCCGCTCCCGCCCGGCCTGGCCGGGGCGTTTCTTCAAGCGCCCGCCGATCCTTTGACGGAAATAATTCGCCGCTACGCTCGCACTCACGGTCCATTCACGACCGCCGATATAGCCACGCGCTATCAGTTGCAGATGCCCGCAGTCGAGGCGGTACTGAGCAAATTAAATTCTCGAGGCAAATTGCTGGAAGGCGAGTTTAGGCCCAACGGTCATCACCGGGAATGGTGCGACCCAGAAGTGTTGCGGCAAGTCCGCAGGAAAAGTCTCGCGCGTTTGCGCCGCGAGATCGAACCCGTCGAACAATCCACGTTCGTCCGATTCTCGACGCGCTGGCAAGGTGTTGCCGTTCCACGTCGCGGGCTGGACGCGTTGCTCGACGCGATTGAATCCTTGCAGGGCGCGGCGCTGCTCGCTTCGGACCTGGAAACTGAAGTTTTGCCGGCGCGTATCGCTGACTATCAACCTGGCAATCTCGACACCCTCATGGCCGCCGGGGAAGTGACGTGGGTAGGCGTCGAACAGATTGGCGATCGCAACGGCCGCATCGCGTTGTACCTGACGGAATCTTTGCCGCTTTTACGTTTACCCGAAGCCGCCGCGGTAGCGGGCTCAGTAGCGGACCCAGTAACAGGTCAAGGCGTGCCGGAACAAAATCCTTATTCTGAACGCGCTGAAAAAATTGTTGAATTTCTCGCCCGGCAAGGGGCGTCCTTCTTTTCCGAAATTCACAATGCGTGCAGTGGTGGTTTCCCCGGCGACACTATAGAAGCGTTGTGGCAACTCGTGTGGGCCGGCAGAATCACTAACGACACTTTTTATCCGCTTCGCAAACTTGTGCGGCCCGATGATCGCAAACGTAAACATGAAGTGTTTGATGACGAGCGCCCCGGGTCGCCCGGATATTTGCGACGGCTCCGCTCGCGGACTGGCTCGGGTCAAGCACATGGCCGTTGGTCGCTTATCGGGCAACGCATTACCGTGACGCTGACCCCTACGCAATGGAGCGCCAATATCTCGCAGCAGATTCTGCAGCGGCACGGCATCGTCATGCGCGAAACCGCGATTGCAGAAAATATTCCTGGCGGCTACAACACCATTTACCCCGCGCTGAAAACTATGGAAGACAGTGGCTGGGTGCGCCGCGGCATGTTTGTTGCGGGAATGGGCGCGGCGCAATTCGCCATGCCCGCCGCGGTGGATATGCTGCGCAGCTTGCGGGTGGATCCAGCTTCTCCTGAAGTTTTGCATCTTGCCGCCACCGACCCTGCCAATCCTTATGGCACCTTGATTCCCTGGCCGAAGATCGAAGGCGAATCCGATGAGCCGCTCACTCATCATTCCATGGCGCGAACCGCTGGCGCGTCGGTGATTTTGATAAACGGGCAGTTGGCCGCTTTTTTGCGGCGCCGCAATCCGGCTTTACGTGTTTTTCTTCCGGAGTCTGAGCCGGAGCGCAGCCTATTCGCGCGCGAACTCGCAAAGAAACTGGCGGAGCTGGCCATCCGGCGCCTCAACCTCCGGCAAGGTCTTTTGATTGGCGAAATCAACAACGCTCCGGCGCGCGAACATTTTCTGGCTCGCTACTTGGAAGATACTCGCTTCGTGAATACCGTTCTCGGTTATCAAATGCGCCGCACCAAGCCTCTGATTGTTAGCGCCGATGCGGCCACGGATGCCGAAGACGAAGACGAAGACACCCAAGAAATTCAGGAAAGCGCTTGAGATGCCCGAAGGCGACAGCATTTATCGTGCGGCTCGCAGTTTGAACCTCGCACTCGGAGGGCAAACCGTCACTTCACTCGAATCCGCGTTGCCGCATCTTTCCCGCGTTGAGGTCGATCAAGGAGTTGTGGGAAGAACTGTTGAAAAGGTTGCCGCGCAAGGAAAGTGGCTGCTCATGTACTTTTCGGGCGACTTGATTCTTCTTTCGCACCTGCGGATGAGCGGCAGTTGGCATATCTACCGGCCGGGCGAACCATGGAAGCGCGGGCGGTACGATATGCGCGTCGTAATCGGCACGCCCAAAATTGTGGCGGTGGCCTTTAAGGTTCCCATCGCGGAATTCCACACGGCGGAATCCCTTACCCGCCGCGAAGGATTCAGATCCGTCGGGCCATCCACGCTTGCGGAAAACTTTGATGAATCCGATGCCCTAGCGCGATTGCGCGCACGGCCGGACTTGGAAATCGGCGTTAGCCTGCTTACGCAATCGTTGCTTTCGGGAATCGGCAACATTTTTAAGTCAGAGATTTGTTTCGGGTGTGGAATTAACCCATTTCGAACGGTGGCGGATCTTACCGACAACGACCTGAAGGGTCTCGTGTTGAAAGCGCGCAAATTCATGCTCGCCAGCGTAGCCGAAGCATCCGGCGGTAAATTTACTACCGATGTTCCCATGCGCCGCACTACCGGCCGCGCGCATGTCGCGGAACGTCTGTGGGTCTATCAGCGAACCGGCGAGCCCTGCCGTCATTGCGGCAGCGCCATCGTTTCACGCAAGCAAGGGTTTGATGCGCGCACTTCTTTCTGGTGCCCACGTTGCCAACCGATGGGGATGAAGCGCGCAAGCGCTTAAGTTCATGCGCCGGTTCGTGGAGACGTGCGAAGCCGTAGCCGCGACCACCAAAAAAACCGCGAAGGTCACCCTTGTAAGCGAGCTTTTCAAATCGCTGCCGCTGGAAGATGCCGCCAGCGCCGCGATTTTCCTGACTGGCCGGCCTTTTCCGCATCGCGATGAACGCGTCCTGGGTGTAGGCGGTTCGCAACTCGCGAAAATTGTCATCGAAATCGCCCATGCCGATGCCGCGGACCTCGGAAAAAGATATCGCGCACACGGTGACCTCGGCGTTATGGCCGAACATCTTTTGCTCAAACGCCCCAGCACCGCCGACGTTTCGCTGCAGCAACTAGCAAAAACTTTCAACCAGCTTCCGGAAGTTCGCACCGCGGCGCAAAAAATGGCGTTGATAAAAAATCTCTTCGAGCACATGAGCGCCGGTGAAGTGAAGTACACCATAAAAATAATGACCGGTGATCTACGCATCGGATTGAAGGAAAGTCTCGTCGAAGAGGCCATCGCCAAGGCTTTCGACCGTCCTTTGGAGGCAGTTCGCCGCGCCGACATGCTGACCGGCGACGTCGGCGAAACGCTGTGCTCCGCCGCTTCCGACGATTTGGCCTCCGTCAAGATGCGTCTGTTCCATCCCATCGGGTTTATGCTCGCCACTCCAGTTGAAACCGCCGCTGAAATACTTCCCGAAGGTCGCGGCTCAGTTTTGGTGGAAGAAAAGTATGATGGCATTCGCGCGCAAGTACATAAAAGCGCCGCGGGCATAAGAGTGTTTTCTCGCACGCTCGACGAAATCGTGGAATTTCCCGAGCTAAATGTTTTCTTCGCAAAATTGCCGGGCGAGTTGATCCTCGATGGAGAAATACTGGCGTGGCACGGTTCGCGGCCGCTTCCATTCACGGAACTGCAGAAACGGCTGGGCAGAAAACAACTCGATCTTTGGCTGCAACACGAAATTCCCGTGCGCTTTGCGGCGTTCGATTTGCTCTACCAGGACGGAATTCTGTTGCTGGAAGAAACCCTGGCACAGCGGCGTGCACGGCTGGAAAAAATTTTGCCGCCCGGCACCGCAGCGGCAATCTATACCGCGGCGGCTCTTCATTGTGAGTCTGTTTCGGAAATTCAACAAGCCTTCCAAGATTCGCTGGCGGCCGGCCATGAAGGGATCGTTGTAAAGCGTCCGGAATCGTTGTACACGCCGGGGCGCCGAGGCAGGTCATGGTTCAAATTGAAGGAGCCCTTCGCAACCCTCGACGTAGTAGTGACCGCAGTCGAATATGGACATGGCAAGAGGCACGGGCTGCTTTCCGACTACACTTTCTCTGTGCGTGACGGTAACCAACTTTTGACCATTGGCAAGGCATATTCGGGGCTCACTGACGCGGAAATCAAGGCGGGTACAGAATATTTCCTGCAACATACGCTCGAAGATCTGGGCGCGCGCAGAATAGTGGAGCCGGCCGTAGTCATGGAAGTGGCCTTCAACAATATTCAAAAGTCTCAGCGCCACGCAAGCGGTTACGCACTTAGATTCCCGCGCATTTTGCGGCTACGCTCAGACAAGCCCGTAACGGAGATCGATACGCTGGAGCGCGTCGCCCAGCTTTACGCCAGGCAGATTACCTTACCCAGAAATGATCAATGATTTGATGACCCCTCGGCCGCCACGAGTCTCCCAAGATATCCTTTTTAATGGTCACGATAAATGCCAGGCTTGCATCGCAAGAGAATCCTGTATATAAGTTATTTAGGCCTACCCGGTGCCTCGACCCGAGGATAAACATCTCGGGGAAAATGTCCCCACAATTTAATTGCTGTTACAGGTTTGTGTCGACTGATCGCCATAATTTTTGCACGGAGTAAATTTTATGCCAGTTAGAATCCTTGTTGTCGATGATCATGAAGTGGTGCGCCAGGGGATCCGTACGATTCTCTCAGCGCGTCCCGACTGGGAAATTTGCGGCGAAGCAGTGAACGGCCAGGAAGCCATCAAGCTTGCCGATCAGCTGAGGCCTGATGCCATCATCATGGACATAACCATGCCAGTGATGAGCGGACTGGAAGCGGCACGACAAATTACGAGGAATAAAAACAGCCCGCCCATTCTCATTTTCACCATGCATGAATCCCGGAGTCTTGGGGATTCCGTGCGGGAGACGGGCGCCCGCGGATTTGTATTTAAGTCGCGCGCGGCTCACGATTTGATCCAAGCTTTAGACATCCTGCTACAAGACGGAACGTATTTTGGGCCCCCTGGGGACAAACAGAATTCCCCACCGAAGACCGAGACCAATCGTGGAATCAGTTTTGTGCGAGCTCTGGATTTTTTGAAACGCCCGGCTTTTGAAAACAGTCTTGGATAAAAAAATTATCCAGCGCGGGCTCAGTGGGTTTTAGTGTTTTTACTCTTGCCCGGCGATAACCGTTGATCCAACAATTCCAGAGCTTCCGATAACGATTGTCGCTGGTTCCAGAAATCTGCCCATAAGTTTCCGACCTTCTTGATTCGTTGCTCCACGTTATTCAAATTCCAGCGATCAGCGGCGAACTCTGTTTTCAATTCCGCGGAAGTCACCGGCGTCGACACAGGTGCGCCGGGATAGGCGCGAGCCGAATAGACCGTTGCTAGCGGCTTCCCGCGTGCGTTTTGCAGCGCATCCATCAACACTTTGCCGCTCGGCCTCTTGTGCACGGTGCGTTCGAAGGTGATGAGCCCGGGCAGCTCGCTGTCGGCGATGCGCCCTACAAGTTCCGCAAAGCCCCTTGTATGCGCGTAGGTGTATTGCGGTTTGAGCGGCACAAAAATATGAAACCCGGAGGCTCCGGAGGTTTTGAGAAAACAAGGAAGCTTTATGGAATGCAGAATGGCGTAAATAGTTCGCGCGATTTTAAGTACCGTGGCGAAGGGCGTTCCCGGTGTGGGGTCCAGATCAAAGAAAACATAGTCCGGTAAATCCTGCGTCGCGCTCCGGCTTGACCACGGGTTGTGGTCAATACAACCCAAATTCGTGAGATAGATCAGCGACGCGAGGTTATTGGCCATCAGGTAAGGCATCTCCCCGCCGCGTTCTTCGGAATGCACAATGGCCCGCTCTATCCAATCAGGAACCGAATCCGGCGCTTCCTTCTGGAAAAACGCTTTTTCGCGAATTCCGTTTGGGTAACGGCGCAACACCATGGGGCGATGTTTCAGAAACGGAAGCATGAGATGCCCCACGCGAAAGTAATAGGTCAGCAAATCTCGCTTTCGTATGCCGCTTTCGGGGAAATAGATTTTGTTCAAGTGCGTGAGCCGCAGAACATGGCCGTCAATTTCGACATTTAGATTTTCTGAGGTGCCTTGGCGAATTTCGTTCTCAATGCCACTGGTCAAAATTGTCTCGCCTGGTTTGGTCGGGAGCTTTGTGTGTTTTTCGTGGCGAGGTGAATTGGTTGCCGATGGCGATTTTTCTGGGCGCTCATGCCGTTTCGAATGCGACTCTGCTGGTAACTCTCCTGGTACGGCCCGATGAGGTTCTAATTCTGCCGAATGGTCTGAGCGCTCGGCCAAATGCTCTTGACCGCGAATTTCATTCGGGCGCGCCGCTTGCACCGTGCACTCCCTGGGCGACACGTCCGTACGCATCCCCAGAAACACCGGCGCGCGCAAGCGGCTGCCGTCCGTCCAGTTCCCGTACTTCACGCGAACCACCAGCTGTGGTTGCACCCACGCAATTTTTTCTTTTAATTTGGGTACGTCGCTAAACACACTCTTTGCCTGCCTGAGCTTTTGTAGCTGCTCGTAAATTTCTTGTTGTTTAGCATAATCAAAGCCCGTTCCCACGCTGCCGATAAACTTAAGCGGTTGCCCGTTATACAGTCCCAGCACCAGCGCGCCAAAAAATTCACGGCTGCGTCGCGGTGCGGTCCAGCCGCAGACCACCGCGTCCAGTTCATTCACAATTTTAAATTTCAGCCACAGCGAAGTCCTTTGTCCTACGTACGCGCTGTCTCGCTTTTTTCCGATAATTCCTTCCAGCGATTGCTGTCTGGCAGCTTCGTATAGTTCTTTCCCTTTCTCGATTTCGTGTGCCGAGTAACGGATGTGGTCATTAGGGCGAAGGATTTGCCTCAGCAACTCCTTCCGTTGTTCCAGCGTAACTTTTCGCAAGTCATAGCCATCGCAATACAGTAGGTCAAAAGCGTAATACGTAGCCGGAATGGATTCCAGCAGCTGTTGCGAAGGATTGCGAACACCGGCGCGATTCTGCAACTTTTGAAAATTACTTCGTCCTGCAGAATCAAGAGCGACAAGTTCCCCATCAACGATCGCTTCGGTGGCATCGAGTTGATTCGCGAGGTCACGAGCCTCGGGGTACTCCAATGAAATATCTCTGGCGGCACGAGAGCGCACCGACACTTTTCCATCAGCCACGTACGCGATGCCGCGCACGCCGTCCCATTTCACTTCGAAGAGCCAATCTGGGTGTGAGAAGGGCTTCTCGCTTAACGATGCCAGCGTCAACGGAATCGAGCGCGGCATCGGAACTTCGCGCGCACCGGGAAGGGAACTGATCTTATTGGCGTCAAACGGTGCGCGTGCCGGACGGCCAAGTTTTACGTCTTCCAGCGTCCGCCTGGAGACAATGGATTGTGCATGTTTTTCAGCGTCCCAAAGCGGATCGGCAAATTCATCGCGATGTTTGATCAACAACCACTCATTTTTTACTTTGGAGTTTTTCAGCTCTACCAAAACAAAACTGCCGCGCACTTTTTTCCCGTGCAGGACAAATTTCAGCTCGCCGCGCGCCAATTGCGCCTCGGCATCCAGATGACCTTCTAATTTATAGGTGCCCTGATCCCAGACGATGACTTCTCCGCCGCCGTATTGCCCCTTGGGAATCACTCCTTCGAATTTGCGATATTCAAGCGGATGGTCTTCCACGTGAACGGCCAACCGTTTATCCCCGGGATTCAGCGACGGGCCCTTGGGCACGGCCCATGATTTCAGAACGCCGCCAACCTCCAGGCGCAGATCGTAGTGCAGCCTGGTCGCAGCGTGTTTCTGAATGACGAACCGCGCTGTGGCCTTGCGAGCGATGCTGCCGGTGGGCTCGGCGGTTTTGTCAAAATGTCTTTTCTGCCGATACTCTGCGAGTTTTTTCATCGGGTAAATGTCACGAAGCCGGTCAACAAATCCGCAGCGCAATGTTCACTCAGAATAAGCACTCTCTTCGGAGGAGTCGAGCTTATCTACCGGGTGCTTCGTCACTGCATCGTCTCTGCATCAAGGGTTTACCTTATTTGTGCGCGGGAATTCGCGGCGTAGCATGTCGAATCTGGCTCCGCCGAGCGCGGCAAGGGGGCATCGATGGCTCATTCCCTGTGGAAAGGTTCGCTCAGCTTCGGCTTGCTAACTATTCCGATCCGCTTGTTTACCGCCGCGCGCAGCGAGCGCATGAATCTCCATCAAATTCATTAAGAATGCAAAACGCGTTTGCGACAGCCGCTTTTTTGCCCCACTTGCGAACGCAATGTGGAACGCTGCGAAGTGATTCGCGGCTATGAACACGACGATAGCCAATATGTCCTGGTCGAAGATGAGGAGCTGAAAAAAATAACCCCGCACTCCGGACGCACCATGGAAATTGTGGCTTTCGTAAAAGAAGAGCAAATCGATCCAATTTATTTCGACTCTTCCTATTTTGCATTACCGGAAAAAGACAGCGAAAAAGCTTACGCTCTGTTATTGAAAGCGCTCGAGGATAAAAATCGCGCCGCCATCGCTACCGTGACAATGCGCCAACGCGAATACACCGTTTTCATCCGCTCTGGTGACCACGGGCTCACCGTTCACACCATGTTTTTTGATAACGAGATTCGACGCGTCGAGGGCTACGGTAAGATTGATGAAAATATTCACCTGAAGCCGCAGGAAATCAAATTAGCGGAACAACTGGTGGAGACCCTGTCCGAAGACTTTGAGCGCTCGAAATATCACGATACTTTCCAGCAGAATCTTAGGACGCTCATCGAGTCCAAACAGAAGGGCCGAACTTTTGTAGAGGAGCCGAAACCTGGTCGCCCCCGTAATCGACATGATGGAAGCTCTGAAACGCAGCGTTCGCCAATCAGAGGCTGCGAATAAAAATAAACCTAACCGGACCCGTCGAGAACACGAAGGCCGGCGGCGCTTGGCGAGCTAGGGGACAATTCAGCTTGCGTTACGAGTTTGGAGTGGATAAGAACAGGCCAACGGGAAAATCCTTTAACACATCGTTCACACTTAAGCACGCGCGCCGATTCCCTTGGGCTGTGACCGACTCGCCGCTTAGGACATTTCGCCAACTCGCGGTCACATTATCCGGCAACACTATTGACGTTTCTCCCCAGAACTTCGGCTGTGCATTCCAATTCCGCTCCATCCCTGAACCGGCCAGCCATTTCGGAGCGAGCACCAACGCCTGCTGATCTTCGAAAACGCGCACGAACGCCGTTACATTCTGTGACCGTTCGCCGGAAATTTCTACCGGCACGAAATCACCACCAGTAAAGAGCTTGCTGAATTCCTGCCTGCATCGCAGGGCCTTCGAGATCAAGTAAAGTTTGATCCGGCCATCCGTCCAGTTCTTCAGCAAATCGTCGGCAAACCCAGTCGTCTCTGGCGAAGAGTTTCGTTTGAGGCTGTTCAATAGCTCGATGCGACGCGCAAAATCAACGGTGCCGCGATTATCTGGATCCACCAGGCGCAAATCCCATAATTCCGAGCCCTGATAAAAATCTGGCACCCCGGGCGCGGTGATTTTCAGCAGCGTCTGGCTAAGGCTGTTCAGCATCCCGTAAAATGCGATATCACGGTGGAAGCTGAAAAAGTCCTCGAGAAACGCATGGTTTTGTTTCTCGTCGAGAATCGCGGCAATAAAATTTTTCAATCCTTCTTCGTGAGCCAGGTTTGGCCGCGTCCAGCGCGTATGCACCATAGCCTCGCGGATCGCTTTTACCGCGTAAGACTGCAGTCTTTCGAGCACGCCGCCGAGCTCGCCTTGCTCCAGCGGCCCCATACCCAGCAGCGTCTGGTACAAAAAATATTCTTCATTGCGATCGGGAACCATCGCGCCGCCGTTTCCAGCGACCTTGTATTTCTCATTCATCGCGGCCCACTGGTGCAGCCGTTTCTGCCACTCTTGCGGCATTTCGGACAAAACGCTGATGCGCGCGCGTACGTCTTCAGCCCGTTTGGTATCATGCGTGGAGCTGGCATTCATGGAATGCGGCCATCTTTTTTGCCGCTCGGCGATAAATTTAAAAAACTCGCCGGGACAAATGGCATCGGGCGCGGGATCACCGCCGACTTCGTTTAACGAAACCAAGGGGTCGTAAACGTAAAGCGCCGTGTCCTCCAGGCCCTTCGCCACGATTGGCCCGGTGAATTGTTGCCAACGCAAAACAAAACTCAGGCGCGCTTCGCGATGATCCGGCAAAACGTGCGGCGGATTCAGCAGCAACAGCACATCGCGCAGAAAATCGAAACATTGCGGATTTAACCCCGGCTTGCGTAAACGGGCTTGCGCCAGCGCTTCTTCCAGAACCTTGACGGCCTCCGGTGGCAGATCCAGATTTCGAATGTAAGTGCGGTACACGGGAAAGCAGGCCGTCGTTTCAACTAGCGCTTCGGTCAAATCATGGCGCGGCAAATCACGAGCATAGCGAGCTTGTGCCGCCAGTTCGCCGAGTTGCCGGCCAAGCGACCTCATTTCCACGCCCAGAATTGTGCCCATGACAAGTTTTTTCTTCTGGTACAGCACCTCGCTGAATTTCAGATGCCGGCCGATAAAGTGAGAGTAAATGCGCTCAATCTCTTTCGCGCCCTGTGGCTGAACCAAAATACGATTTGCGACGTTTAGGTAGTCATACCCGGTGGTGCCTGCCACCGGCCAGTCATCCGGCAGGTTTTCATGACGCGCCAGAATTTTTTCCACCAGCACATACGCTTCTCCGCCAGGCAGATCTCCATCTTCTGCCGCCAAACGTTCCTGCAGCCGTTTCAGGTACGCGAGCGGATCACGCAGCCCGTCAATGTGATCTATGCGCAATCCTGCAACCGCGCCTCGCGAGATGAGCCGCAAAATTAAACTGTGCGTCGCGTCGAAAACCAGTGAATCCTCGACGCGCATACCCACCAGGTCGGTAATGGTGAAAAAACGCCGGTAATTAATGGTTTCGTTGACGTTCTGCCAGAATGCGAGAACATAATATTGCTCTCCAAGTAGCCGCTGCAGATCGGCGAAACTACTGGGATCACCCTCTTTGCCGTTAAAGTTCGCAATATTCTCCAGAATAAATTGCGTAACCTCCTGGCTGCCTCCGGCCAGTTGCCGCAAACGTTCACGTATGGACTCAAAGCGCACGCGTTTGTCGGAGGCTGACTCGATGGGCGTTGCATCGCGATCCGATATCGGGGAAAGCGCGGCGATAATCCCTTGATACTCGTGGTAAGCCGCGGAGTTTTCATCCAGCAGATAGTTCAACCTGCCGATGCGGTTTTGCAAAACGGACCGGTAGGTTCGCGGAGCCAATGGAAATGACGATTCAAAATATTCGATGGAAAATTTGCCGTCGTGAAAATTAAGTTTTAGTTCGGCACTGTCCAGCGCTTCACCAAATGGCCGTCCAAGTATCGGCAAAAGGATCTTGTTGTCCAGATTTCGTGATGGAGGGTGCCAATCTATATCGAAATAAGAAGAAAAGGCCGAGTCCGGGCCATTTTCCAAAACGTCCATCCACCAGGGATTTTCGCTGCTGGCGGCCATATGATTCGGCACGATGTCCAGCAGCAACCCCATGCCTCGTTTTTCCAACTCGCTGACGAAAACTTCAAAATCTTTTTCGCTACCTAAATCCGGATCAAGGCGACTGGGATTAGTAACGTCATACCCGTGACCGCTGCCGCGACGGCTGGTGAGAATGGGCGAAGCATAAATTTCAGTAATTCCAAGTTCACGCAGATAGTCGAGAATTCCAACTGCATCGTTGAACGTAAAATTCTTGTTGAATTGCAGCCGATAGGTCGCCAGGGGAATGCGGGTAGAAACCATGATGTTAAGCGCTCAAAATACGCAGTCCGTCGCGGAGCGCGGTTAATTCCTTCATCCAGGTAGAGGCTTCAGGATCGTTATTCTGTGCTCGCAAGCGACGTTCCTCAATCGCCTTCATCAAGGGCGCATAAGAAATATTTTGGACTTCCCATAGCGTTACAGGGAAGGGCAAAGTTTGCGCCAGCTCCAATTGCTTTCGAAAGCGTTGCACATTTTCCATATCGTCGGGATGTTCCGCGAAACGCGTTGCCTGCTCTTCAAGCCGTCTGCGTATGGTGAATTCCAGCGTGGTGGTATCCAGAGGCACCCGGCTGGTAGCTGCTTCTTTCAGATAACTTTGAATGTTGTCTGCGTCGAGATCAGGGCGTTCGAAGGCTTGCCTCAGTTGACTATTAATGGCCACGTCCGCAGCAGCTTTGAAGGCCGCGGGAACGGGAATGTTCAACGAATTTAGAAAACGTATTAACGGCGCCTGATTTTCGTAAATCGTTCGGTACGCGGCGGCCGCCGACGTGAGCGAGTCGTTCAAAATCAAGCCCACAATTTTTCTCTGTTCGTCGCGGAACAGCGAACTCAGCGAGTA
Organism: Candidatus Acidiferrales bacterium; assembly: GCA_035603415.1. Lineage (GTDB taxonomy): Bacteria > Acidobacteriota > Terriglobia > Acidiferrales > UBA7541 > Acidiferrum. Next base: position 5,008 of record DATNKL010000151.1, on the reverse strand, counting down.
CGAGTGCTCGCTGAACTCTTCATCAAGTATGCGTATGACCGCCGCGGTATCCGCTTTGGAAAAACACTCGATCAATCTGGCTTTCAATTCTTCGTACCGTTCCGGTCCATCGGCATGACGCACGCCGCCGGTCACGTTGTGATCTCCCAGGTGCAATACACCGAAACTCATGCTCGCGGACTCACGTGTGATTTCGGAACTGAAGCGCGCCCGGCCCATTGCTAACCGCAGTTTCCCTTCAGCTTCCAGAGAATATTGCTCGCGGTCCACGTCATAACAATAGATGCTGGTCTTCTCACCATAATTTTCAAACAGCGAGCTGATGGCGTAATGGCCTGCAAGCTTTTCGATGTCCACCGCTGCGGGCTTTACCCACTTCTCGTAAATTTGCGCTCCATCGCCGTGTTCAGGCAAGTTGCTCTTCGCCTGGCGTAAACGTTCCAGAAATTGTGGTTCGATTTCGGCGCCTAAAAATTGCTTGGCCAATTCCACCGCGCGCCCGGCATAATGAATTACCTGCACTGTTTCGAGTCCCGACAGCTCATCAAAGAACCAGCCGCAGCTGGTGTACATCAGCATGGCGTGTCTTTGCATTTCCAGTAGCTTCAAAGCGCTAACTTGTTCTTCGGGACTCAATGCATGGGTCGCGTGATTATTGAAAAACGCTCCGACACTGGCGTCCGAGCGATTAAGGATTACTTGAATGTATTCATCCCTGGCGTCCCACGGATTTTTCAACAGCGGCGCAGCTTTTTCTTCAAACAGCGGATTCACGGCATCGCGTGACCAGTCCAGCGCCGCGCGCAGCGGTGCGCGCCATTCCTGATTCCAGCCGGCGTGTCCACCCGAATTGCAGCCACAGTTTGCGCGCCAGCGTTCCACTCCATGTACGCAGCTCCACGAGCTGTTCTCCACGATTTCCACAAAATGGTCGGGCGGAAAGCGCTTCAGAAACTGGCCGTAATTGGTCAGCTCCGCCAGCTTCTCGTTTTCGATGCGCTGCAATGCATACGTCAACGCCATTTCGCCGAAGCGGTGATGGTGACCGTAACTTTCCCCATCTGTAGCGATGTGCGAAAGCTGCGGCCAGTCGCGAGCGTCGGAAAAACCACTGATCAAACGATCGGCGAATCGTTTGCCGTCATTCAATAAGCCTTCAAAGGCCACCCCTTGGGATATAGGTCCGTCGTAGAAAAAAACACTGATCGTTTTTTTGGAAGGCAAGTTAACCAGATAAGCGCGACTGGGATCGATGCGGTCGCCGCTGACGTCCTTCCAGCTTCGCCCGCCTTTGCGTCGCACACGTTTCGCCTGGCGGGGCGCCATTATGGTGTACAAAATTCCATTTTCCGCCAGCACTTCCAGGGTTTCCGTGTTTGCCGCAGTCTCCGGCAGCCACATCCCCTCCGCTCGACGCTTGAAGCGATGCTCAAAATCCGCGATGCCCCATTTAACTTGCGTAACTTTGTCGCGCCGGTTCGCCAGCGGCAGAATCATGTGGTTATACGCTTGTGCGACGGCTGAACCGTGGCCTCCGAATTTGTGAGCACTCAGTTTGTCGGCTTCTTGCAACGCCGCATATACGCGCGGCGCTTTGTCTTCCAGCCAGGAAAGTAACGTCGGGCCGAAATTAAAACTCATCATTCCATAGTTGTTCACCAGCTTGATGATGCGTTGTTCGCTGTCCAAAATGCGCGACGTGGCATTGGGCGCATAACATTCCGCGGTGATGCGCTCGTTCCAGTCATGATATGGATAAGCGGAATCCTGCAGCTCAATCGCTTCGAGAGAGGGATTTTCTCTCGGCGGTTGATAGAAATGCCCGTGAACACAGACGTATCGCATCATTGCCCCGTGATTGAATTCACCCGTTCGAGTACCACGAACGACTGTGCGGACAGCGTAAGAGGAGCCCCTGCCTTTATTTCCTTAACCAAAAAATTTCCCGGTCCGCGCCATTTTTGATCCGCGGAATTAACGCGCAAAGACCAGAGTGCCGGCGGCAGAGATAGATCATCAATTGTACGTTGGACTTTCCCAAATTCGTAAATAGCCGCCAGCATCTTCGAACCGCCATCGCCGGCGGCGACTATGGTTATCGCGGTTCCATTCTCAAAAATTTCCACTTGGCTTGGTCCAGCCAAGCAGTATTGGCGTCTGATCGCGAGTAACTCCCGGTACAGGGCTAGCAGTGTTTGGTGTGGTTCTTTGCTTTTCAATGCATGATCGAGCTTCGAATTCCTGAAAGTGTTTTCATCCTGCGGATCCGGTACTTTTCCTTCCCACGCGAATGTCGCAAATTCTGCCTGGCGCCCTTTGCGTACCGTTTCAATCAATGCTTGATCGCCATGGCTCGTGAAGTATTGAAACGGCGCTATCTCACCATACTCCTCGCCCATAAATAAGAGTGGAATGAATGGCGCGAGCAGCGTCACACCCGCTGCCAGTTTCAAGCCTTCAAAATTAACCAAGTCGCTGAGCCGGTCGCCCCTGGCGCGATTGCCGATTTGATCGTGATTCTGAATACAAACCACAAATCTGGAACGCGCCAGACCAGCTGGGGAATTGCCGTGTCTCCGCCGCCTGAAATTCGAATATTGTCCGGCGTAAGACCAGCCATTCCGCATCGTGACAGCAAGGTGACGCACATCGCCAAAGTCGGAATAGTATCCGGCACCCTCACCGGTGAGCAGGGAATGAAGCGAATGATGAAAATCATCGCTCCATTGCGAAGCTAAATCGTACCCGCCTTGCGCCGGCGGCCTCAGCAGACGCGAGTCATTCAAATCGCTTTCCGCGATCAGGTAAAGTTTTCTGCCTAAGCGTTCTCCCAGCGCCTTCACCGCTTGCTGCAGCTCAGCAAGAAAGTGTCTGGCGCCAAAATCAAAAATCCCATGCACGGCGTCAAGCCGCAAGGCGTCGATGTGATATTCCGCGAGCCAATGCAGTGCGTTCGCAATGAAAAAATGCCTGACCGGGTCGCTGTCCGGCCCATCGTAATTAATCGCCTTCCCCCACGGCGTCTGATACTTGTCCGTGAAGTACGGCCCATATGAGTTGAAATAATTTCCCTCCGGCCCTAGGTGGTTATAAACCACGTCCAGAACAACGGCCAAACAATTTGCGTGCGCGGCATCCACTAATTTCTGAAGACCGCGCGGACCGCCGTAGGAATTTTGCACCGCGAATGGCTGCACTCCGTCATATCCCCAATTGCGATTACCGGGGAATTGCGCCACCGGCATCAATTCAATCGTGGTGATTCCCAGGTCACGCAGCCCCGCTAAGTGGGGAATCAGCGCTTCGAACGTTCCCTCCGGTGTGTATGTGCCAACATGCAATTCATATATTACGCTGCGCTCCAGTTCGAGCCCGCGCCAGGACGAGTCTGTCCACTGGAAATCTTTTAAATCGATAACGTGCGACGGCCCGTGAACGCCCTCGGGCTGAAAGCGCGAGGCGGGATCCGGAAGCTCGCGCCCGTCCTCGAACCGGTAAAAATATCGCGCATCAGGTTCCGATCTCTTAATCACCGTTTCAAAATATCCTGAATCACTTCTTTGCATTGGCACAACACCACCGCTGTCGCCCACAATGTGAACGCTCAATCGCTTGCCGGCCGGGGCCCACACGACAAACCGCCAGCCCTGTCCGGGAAGAGGAGTAGCGCCTAGCGGAGGGGTAGAATCCGAGTCACCCATAAAGTCGAAGCCATTGTTTAAGTGTGAATCGCAGGTGGTTGAATGTTTGCGGCCGGCCTTGCCGCAGGCGCCTGCAAAAAAACGAGCAGGTGGCCATGGTCCCTCGTCGGTCACCTGCTGGATATGGTCACAATTTCGCGAGAGAAAGAATACGTGTTAACGCCCTAGGAAGACATAGGGTTTTCCCTGTAACCGGTCACCCGCTAAACAACGATTGCGATTGAAAAATGCCTTGTGCCATTAAAAAACATCGGACGCCCGCTTACAGACCATCTAAGATGAAGAACGCTAAGCTAAAGAACGCAGCCTTGGGCAGCTTTATGAGGACAAAAATCACTAAAGCCATCGCGATGGCTCTCTGCATTTTGAGTCCAGCGGCCAACGCCTATGATAAACAGCTCGACCCGCGCGCCATTCATGAAGCGTACATTCTCGGGCAGCGCAACGACAAATCAACCGGCGACTTCCTCGCTCCCTGTCTGACCCAAATTAACGAGGCGCAAAACGATGTGCACATCGCCGAGATCGAACTTCTTACCCCTTTCGCTCAAATCGTCGATGAATCCCGCCGAAAGGCGTCTGACGGGTACACCGAGCAGCAAGCCATCCAGGACTACAAAGCGCATGGAAACACCGTGAAGGTGAATGTGACCCTGATGCTGCCGTCGGCCTACCCCAAGACTGCCGAGTCCAAAGAAGTGCCAACTCCGCAGCCCGCCACCGGCGCAGAAAAAAGCGCCATACGCCCAGAGAATTTCTGGCAAAACTTCCAGTTCAACTTGAAACAGAACGGCAAGACCATTCCATCTCGCGGGATCAGCAATCAGCCCATTCATTCCACGGCCACCAACACTGCTCCGGCCGTGCTAACCGGAGAAAATGTGTGGCTGGAGTACGATGTCAAGGACGTCGCTTCCGACCTGACCACCGTGGAGGTGGTGACCCCGCAGGGCAAAGTCATCAAAGCCACCTTCGACCTCAAAAAATTACGCTAGAGAGGCGCCGATTAGTCCGCCGCCGCCCCCTGGCAGCCTGTCCCACAGGCCAGCTCTCCGTAGCCAGCCCCGACCTACTGGGGTCGCCTAAGGGCTTGACCGTGCAAGATTTACTTTTTTCCTCCCAAAATTCCTATGCCCCAAAGGACAGGTACACCGTAAGTATAAGAACCATATGAATAAACCTTTGGACTGCAGTTTGCATTTACCACTATGCCCGGACCTATGATGTAGGAGGCTCCTGTGAAGGTCTTCTTGGCAATCGCGTTTCTCGCAGTTCTTCTTTCGGCGGTTCTCTTCGGAATTGGAACC
>DATNKL010000201.1:0-20403 GCA_035603415.1 Candidatus Acidiferrales bacterium | reverse complement strand
TTTCAGTCAGGTCTTTGCCGGGCAGGCCGTGGGCATTAAAGAAGTGCACGACGATATTTGGCTGGTGAGCTTTATGGATTATGATTTGGGCTACTTCGATCTGGAAACTCGGGTGCTCGAACCGCTCGAAAATCCATTCGGTCCAAAAGTGTTACCTATGTCTTAGGTACGTTGTGTCACCCATGTCTCCGGGTCGGACCCCTTAAAATGTTGGTGCCGGCGGGGGGAATCGAACCCCCGACCTAGGGATTATGAGACCCTCGCTCTGCCACTGAGCTACGCCGGCACAGGACCATCATGCTACGGATACCGTTACGGCGGTGTCAAGCCAAGTACAGTCATTGTCGCTGCATAATGAGAATGTCCGGTTCGAGCAAAGTAGAAATGTCCGCTTTCATAGGTGGCCGAGGCCGCTATGGAAGCGGAGCGAACTGCCTTGAGCCAACCAGAACGGGACCGCGTAGCGTTGCTACCGAGAGCCGATTCTTGGGGTCCTGCGACTGACTGCGAAAGGCTGCTACGCAGGACACAGCGCGACCCACAGGGCCAAGTCCTATAGAAACTAGTACTAAGGTACCGTTGACCCTAGCCCGCCTCCCCTTTAATCTCTCAATTGTCGAGCAGTGGCTCCCTTGCAGGATAGGCGAAAGCTTATCGAAACGAGGGGCCCGTCGACGTGTGTGTCGGATGGGATACAGTAATTACTTGACTTTACCCTAGTAATGGATAGAGTGCGCTCTGGGAGCTAATCCCCGGAGGCACTATGTCCCGTATCTCATCGGCAATCGTTCTGGCCATGCTCGTTTTAACTGGAGCAATGGGCTTAAAAACAGTAGTAACCACCCACGGAGATTCTTCCGTGTTAGTGGCCAACGGTACGGCGCCAATTCCGCCGACACCGTGGAAGAACGGTACGGCGCCAATTCCGCCGACACCTTGGAACGGGACGGCTCCGATTCCACCAACGCCCTGGTGAGCTAACTTCAAGGCGGATACACGCCGCATGAGGGCCAGGACGTTAGAAGGAACAACGTGGTTGGCCCATTTGGATACACCATCTGGTTGTTAGGCGCTCTCCTAGAAGCGACGGTCGTTGTGTGCTCAGTTTTTCGCGGACCCTTGCGCCGTTACTTTACCCTGAATCTTTATATGGCAGTATCCGTCCTGGTGAACGCCGGTCGGTATTGGGTATTCACCCGGCACGGGTTGATGTCGTCTGAATATATTTATTTCTATTACTATTCGGACGCGATTCTGACCATCTGCTTATACTTCGCGTTGATGGGTTTGTACGCCATTGTGTTCGAGGAACTCGGAGTAGCTATGCGACTCCGGGTATTTATGATGTTGCTGCTCATTGGCACCACGTTATTTTCCTACAGCGTCGTGCACCAATCCGAGACGCGCATGCTCACACGTTACATAGTTGAAATTTCTCAAAACTTGTACTTCGTTGGCCTGATTTTGACTTATGTGTTGTGGGCCGCGCTTCTTAAGCTGCGCGAGAGCCGCGTTCGGGTAATACAGATAGTGCTTTCTCTCGGCATGTATTTCAGCATTAATGCCGGAACCTATGCGCTGCGCAACCAATACCCCCACCTGCGGATGGTCTGGGGTTACGTACCCTTGGTAGCTGGAGTGTTTCTCCCCATCGCATGGATTTATGCCTTTATGAAGTTTGATGATGAGGCGCGCTTGGCGCCCGCCCGACTTGCGGCGGTGCCTCGATGATGGCAGCCCTGATTTTTATTTTTTCGTTCGCGGCGCTGATGCAGTTTTTTGTGTCGTACTGCAGGTCGCTGATCGCTGCGTCCGCACGACGGGCGCTGTCGGCCGACGTTCAGGACGTGATTGGCATCAAGCGAAGCGCGAGTGGCGACGATTTTGCTCGCGTCATGCAATTCCTGTATTTATGCCCGGATCGCCGCGAAGACCGCAACGGCATAAAGGCCATCGGAGCGTACTTCAGGTTGCTCGGCGCAGTGGGCACGACCATGGGAAGGCTGATTCCTTCACTACGCGCCTGGACCGAATCGGAACGTTCGCAGTGTGCTTACTTTGCTGCCGTGGCCTTGGATCGCCGTATCGCGCACAACCGCGATATGTTCGCCGAACAGATGTCCGCGTAGTTCTTCCTGCTTCAAACCATATAATTACAGAAATCTACTGCTGCCTTATTCGAAACAGTGCTTCTTCTTTGTTGGCTCGAATAAATTCCCCGTGTTATTCTCCTGACGTTCCCTCCTCGCCGGAGTGGATGCGTCCGCAGCGCAAAAACAACCGGTGAATAAAACTTGCTTGCAGTGTGGCGCGATACTGCCGTCGGGCATATCCGCTTGCCGTTTCTGTGATTCTCAATTTCAACCCATAGGTGAAAGGGAGAGGGCTGCTGTCCTTCCTCGGCACCATACCGCGCTGACTGCATGGAATGCCGATCGCCGCTCAATCGGCGCGGCAATCTGTATCTCGCCAGAAAATTCAGCGCACAGCCCCGCAGAACCCGATCAACCTTATACGTGGCAGAGTGAATTGGCCAACCGCGTGGAAGCCTACCGCGTCAGGCGCCGCAAGGTGTCTCCGAACGCAGCGCAAACGCAGTTACCATTCTCGGAGCCCGTGATGGCCAGGCGTGCGACCGCTGTAGCGGCGAACCACGCGACCACCGTCCCGATCGCTGAGTCTTCCATTGCAGATCTCCCGGAACCAGAATCAATATTTTCCGAATCTTCTTCCATGTCTGGCGACAGCGATTTTGCGTTCACGATCGCCATTGGCCGCATTGCCTCCCATCCCCGCACCGCGGATCGGCGCATGATGATCGATGTGTCGAATTGCGCCGATGCGGACGCTTCCGGAGAGCAGGCTGGCGAATTAACGGAACGACCTCACGCCGGCTTGTATCCGGTGGCCTCACTCGGAGACCGGCAACTTGCAGGGATTATAGACGCAGCCTGTTTGCTGTTTGCGTTCGGCGGCTTTGTAGCGTTGTTCGGCTCACTTGGCGGACAACTCACACTCAGCAAAATGAACGCGGCGGTATACCTCGCGGCTTTGGGCGTGGTGTACTTTCAATACTTCGCGCTGTTCACTGTTTTCGGCGCCACGACACCAGGCATGATGTTTCGCGGATTGCAAGTAATGAGTTTTTCCGGAGAGACTCCAACACCAAGACAAATGTTGCTTCGCAGCGCGGGCTACATGCTCTCAGCGGCAACATGTTTCATCGGTTTCTTGTGGGCGATGTGGGACGAGGATCAGCTGACCTGGCACGACCGGCTGTCCAAAACTTATTTAAGCTCCGCGCAAACGTATGCGGAGGTCGAGTCCCATAGCGCCGCTCATCGCTGAAATAAAAGTTTAACTACGCTAATGCCGCGCGGCTTTACAGCTTTGCCATTCGCATCGTAATCTGATGTCACCATGTGGAATATTGAAGAGCGATTTTCTCCCAAGGCCATAGAACAACTGGCGGCGTTGGGATTTGCCGTCGGCAGCACCCGCGGTGTGGTGCGCGTGGAAAAATATGGCGCTGGAGCGGAATTTCGCCAGGATCCCGACGGCCAATACCGGCTCACGATCACTCCCACGATTATGCTGAATGGGAAGTTCACGCGCTTGTGGGACGCCGGCTATCAGAAATTCTTGCTCACCGACGACGGACTAAAGTTTCCCGCGCTGGCGAGTCATCTCGAAGGTCTGCGCAAATTTAACGAAGAGTTGCGCACCGCGCTGGGCGTGCCTACTTTCTATAACGAAGCTATCGGTTCAGTCAGCCAGGTCAGTGTGTATGATCGCGTAAAAGGCCGCCAGGGCGATGTTCCCGACAAGACCGTCGGGGCTCACGAGCCGAACATCGGGCATTAATCCTCGCTTCTCGCGGGGATTTTCTAAATATTCGCCAAACGAAAAAGTGGAATCGCCCGAATCAGTCCGTCAGGACGCGTCCTGCAGTTGGCGCCGGAACTGTTCCAGGTTGACCCGGTGTTTGGCTGCTTTTTTGCGCCCGATATAAATCACCGGAATGTCGCAACCGAAGTGCTCCATCAGCGTGGCGTCGCCCTCAATGTCAATCTCGCGAAGCGTTGCGCGGAATTCGCGCAATAGCGCAGCGATTACTGCCTTAGCGTCGTCGCACAAGTGGCAACCAGGTTTGCTATATATCGTCACCTCTGGACCAGGTTGATGTTCTGCCGGCGCATGCGCCGCTCGTTTTGGTGACAGGTCGCTCATGATCGGTGGTCGTTGCAGTGCATAGACGCATCATACCCGTTGCCAGTTGCCGTCGGTGAGTCGGCTGACAAATAAGCAGGCATAATAGTTGCCAGAGGATCGAGCTTTATGGGTCGCGTCGTAGCGTTGATGGATGACATTTTTTTTCAAATGAAAGTTGCGGAGACCGCCAAACACCTGGGCATTGAATTCAAGGTGGCCACCACTACAGAAGCGCTGCTGGGCTTGTTGGAGCCGCGCCCGCAACTGGTGATCGTTGATCTCAACGCGCGTAGTCAGCCCATTGACGCCATTGCGAAACTGCGCGCTGCGGCAAAAGACATTCGCATAGTGGCATTTCTTTCTCACGTGCAAAGAGAATTGGCCGAGCAGGCCAAAAATGCAGGTTGCGACGAGGTGATGCCGCGGTCGAGCTTCACACAGAATCTCGCCGAAATATTGAGTCCCGCGAAGGCTTGAATGGAATTCTCCCGTACATCTTTTGCGAAAGCCTCGCCGTTGTCACTCGGTTTCATGGCATTCGTGTTGCTAATCGTAACGCTGGCCACATGTGCACAGGCGCAGGACTCCTCTTCGCAGCCCGGCGACAGGTCGACCAGCCCTTCCAATTTGCCGAGCATGCCTGCGGTCAAAAACCCAGACGGAACCACGCCGCCACCTGTTGCGGCTAACAGCCCGGCCGCCGCGCTTCGCGATGTTTTGCAAGCCGCGTGCTCTCAAGACGCCGCAGACTTTTCGCGTTATCTGACGGCGCGCAGCAAACAATCTTTCGAGCGCCTTACACCGGCAGCCCGGGTGGCCTTGATGAAACGCTTCGTGCTACTGAACGTGCCAGGGAAAGCTACCGCTAGCGCGAATCCCGCGGGTCGCCCCATAGTTCGCTGCGAAACGCCGGACGTGACCACCGAAATGTCCATCGGTGGAACGGACACGCGCGACAACCTGGCCTTCCTACCTATGGAGTTGCGCGATGTTACCGATTCAACGGGAGCAAACGTGCACCAGATCACCATGGGTCTGGTGCGCGAAGACGGCCAGTGGCGCTTGCTGTCCATCGGTGTTCTGCTCTTGGACCTTCCGTCATTGGAGGTCGAGTGGGATGCGGAGGAAGCAGAAGCGAACGAGATCACCGCACTCGGAAATCTCAGAAGACTTGCCGAGGCCGTGGAGACTTACCGCAGGACATATTTTCGTTTGCCCGAAGCGCTGGCTAGCCTGGGTCCGCCACCTTCCCGTACTTCCGCGAAGAACCCTCAGGCAAAAACTCTTGCCGCAACTCGTGAGCATGCCGGATTACTGGATGAAGAGTTTGCTGCCGGCAACAAAGACGGCTACGAATTTCGCATCATCATAGCGGGTGCCGACACGCTGGGCGCTCCAGCCAAATATCAACTGTCCGCCATCCCCTCCGCCTACGGGCGAACCGGTAAGCGCTCCTTCTTCCGCGATTCCGACGGCGGATGGCACGCCGCCGACCATGGCGGCGCCGTCGGGAGCGCATCTGACCCTCTTGTGCAGTAGCCCAGATTATTCTTCTTCGGTCATACGAGGGCAACACGCCAAACAGGAAACGCTAGCATTCGTTGCGCGTTTGACAGCTTTCGCTTTCAATTCGCCTTGCGCGCTCTCGCAGCGCCGTCTAACCTTGGTTGCTATCCCGTGGCAGGCACATATCTAACCGTTAGGAGTCACCATGGCGTCTTCGGTCTGGAAAGGCTATCTGTCGTTCGGGCTGCTTTCGATTCCTATTCGTCTTTTCACCGCGGCGCGTGGTGAGCGCATCAGCCTCAATCAACTTCACGAAGTCTGCCACACGCGCATCAAGATGCCGCTCTTCTGCCCCACTTGCGACCGCAAAGTGGAGCGCTCCGAAATCATCAAAGGCTACGAGTACGAGAAAGATCAGTATGTGCTGTTCAGCGACGACGACCTGGACAAAATCGAGCCGGACTCGGCGCGCGCCATGGAAATCCTCGAATTCGTTAAAGTGGATGAAATCGATCCGCTGTATTACGACGCCTCGTATTACTTGACCCCGGAAGACGAAGGGAAAAAGGCCTACTCGCTCTTGTTAAAGGCCATGGAAGATTCCGGCTACGCGGCCATCGCCAAAGTGACCATGCACCAGCGCGAGCACATCGTGGTCATCCGCGCGCGTGAACAGGGCATGACCCTGCACACTATGTTTTATCAGGGCGAAATTCGCGAAGTTGCGGAATTTACGCATCAGGATAAAGTGGAGCCTAAGGAACAGGAAAAGAAGCTGGCGATGCAATTGATCGAAAGCCTGGCAGCGACTTTTGAGCCGGAAAAGTACCGTGACGAGTACATGGAAAGCATGCAGGCGCTGATCGCCGCCAAACAAAAGGGCCTGGAAGTCACCGCCACCACTCATCCGGTTCGGGCTCCAGTCATCGATCTGATGGACGCGTTGCGTAAGAGCATTAACGCTAAACCGGCGGCCAGCGCCGGCAAAAAACCACCGGTGCGCTCCATCTCTTCAGCGTCACAGGCAACGCAGTCAACGCGCAAGTCGAACAAGAAGGCCGCCGGCTAGTTTTTCTTTGATGGCAACATCCGATCGATTCTCGCGCCTCGAATTTCAACGCATGCTCGATGTCACTGAGAAGCAGTTAAATTATTGGGAAAAATTGCGCCTGGTCGCCCCGCGAAAAAGCGGTGTCGAGAAGTCTTACGACTTCCGCGACCTGATCACCCTCCGAACCGCCAAACAACTCATCGAAAAAGGGGTCCCAGCGCAACGGCTGCAGCGTTCGATTATAGCGTTGCAACAAAAACTCGCCGAAGTGCAGTCTCCGCTGACCGAACTGCGCATTCGTTCGAACGGCCGGGACGTAATCGTGGAACGCGCGGGCGTGCAGCTCGAACCCATATCCGGACAGATCATGCTCAATTTTGAAACCCGCGAGTTAACCGAAAAAGTTCGCATGATGCCGCAGCGCAGCGCGAACGATTGGGTAGCCTTGGGTGTGAAACGCGAAGAACAAAGCGCATCAGATGCCGGGCCCCGTTTGGCGGCGGAAGCCTATCGCTCTGCGCTGGAGACCGACCGTGGCAACGTCGATGCTCTGAACAATTTGGGCACGCTTTCCTACGAAGAGGGCAACCTCGGAGATGCCATAGCGCTTTTTCGCCACGCTGTGGAGCTGCATGCCGACCACATGCTCTCGCACTTCAATCTAGGCAGCGCGCTCGAAGAACTTGGGCACGACGAGCAGGCCCGCCGGCATTTGCGGCGCGCCGTACAGCTCAATCCGGAACACGCCGACGCACAGTACAACCTGGCATTTGTATGCGACAAACTCGGCGCCTATGTCGAAGCTCGCCGCCACTGGCAGAAATATCTGGAGCTCGATCCGGATAGTTCCTGGTCGGCTTACGCCCGCCAGCGGCTCGCCTACGAAAAATAAACCGGATTCACAGGGGTATAAAATTCGACGCCCGCAATTTGCCCCGCGCGTCGAATCAACGCACCGGGGCGGTTGCCACGGCAATGCTTTTATCCGCGGCGCCATAATAAAACAGCCAGCGCTTGCCATCGAGCACCGCGCCTTCCACAAACACCACATTCGGAACCTGCCCGACTCTTTCCCATTCGAGCTCCGGACCAAATATCGGTTTATCAGAACGCGCCAGGACTTTGGTCGGATCTTTCTTGTCAAATAGCACCCACCCGGTCGAATAAACCAGATTGTCGTCCGCGCCGTTGTAAATTAGAAATATCCCTTCCCGCGTGATTACCGGCGGCGGGCCCGGTTCCACTACTTGAGAATCAAACGTTCCCGGGCGGCTGGCCAAGACGGGATGGTCCAATGCCTCCGTCCAGTGCAATAAATCTTCAGAGAACGCCACGCCCATCTGACTGCCTTTACCCTTGGCGTCGGCCAGATAATACATCCAATACTTGCCATTGATCTTTTTTGGAACCATCGCACCAGACTTGGTCCACTTCACATTCCATTTGCCCTTGTACGCGGGAATGATGATGCCGTGGCGCTCCCAATGAATCAGATCCTTGGAAGTTGCCAGACAAAGCTGTGCATCTTTCTTGTCGGCGCCCACACCATCGACGTTGTTATATCCCGTATACGTCAAGTAGTAAGTATCGCCAAATGTTTGCAACCTGGGGTCTTCCACTCCGCCGCCCTTTTCATAGGGAGCTTCTGCTCTCAGCACCGGGGTTGGCCGGCGCTTGAAATGAATCCCGTTATCGCTGGCGGCGTACCCTAATGAAGAAGCGCCCTGACGATCCTGGGCGCGATAAAGCATCACGAACCCGCCATCCTTTTTTATCACTGCGGGATTAAACGTTCCGGCCGATTCGAATCCGTTCCCTTGTGGCGACAGGATGGGCTGGGAGACCAGGCGAGCCCATTTTCCAAATGGCGGTGCGAAGGCGACCGCTGCGCCAACAACAAGCAAAATCAGTGTGACCCCTGTCGCAATCCATGTTCGTAGCAAGTGGGCTCGAAAATAATTAAGATTCACCATTTTGTGGAATTCCTTTCGTCCGATGAGCGAAAATCAGAACTTTACTTGGTTCGAAATTAAACGAATCGTATCATTCGTCCAGAACCTTTAGCAGCTTGTCTCTTGATGCTTAGCTGTTGATCAGACTGCTGCTACAAAGAAATCCAGGGAGGCCATCATGCTTTGTGATCGACGAACGTTCGTTAATCGGTCTGTAGCGATTGCCGGAGCATTGAAGACGGGACCGGTAACGTTAGAAGCGACTCCCAACACGGATGTGCGAAACACGGACCTTTTTTCGCAGATGAAGTGGATGAACGAACCGGCATCGTACAAGAGACTGGGCGAAAAGATGGTCGTGCATAGCCGCGCAAAGACCGACTTTTGGAGAAAAACGTTTTACGGGTACATCACGGACAATGGTCATTTGTTTTATGTAGAGACCACCGGAGACTTTATGTTCCAAGCCCGCATCAATGGCCAACATGCCGCGTTATATGACCAGGCCGGCCTCATGGTGCGGCTCGACGCTGAAAATTGGATGAAGTGCGGAACGGAATTCTTCGACGGACAGCGCCATGCGAGCGTAGTCTTTACCCGCAACTTCTCGGATTGGTCTCAGCCGTGTCCGAGAGATCCGGCATCGTACATGATGCCAACGCGCACCTTTCCTCCAGGCACAAAATACCCTTGACGTACCGACATGAATTTCTGCCCGTCCAGGGAACACAACGTCTCAATCGAATCTTTTTTACGCACTGCGCGCCACCAGATAATGTGTGCCGCGCCGGAGGAACCCGGATTCGACGCCACCTTCAGCGATATGAAGCTTGACACCGTCTAGACGCCTGTATTTAATCTCGCCCAAGCCAGTTCTGGAAAGGAGAGGGCCTGTGAACGAGGGAACCGCGAAGTCTTCGAAAGGGTCATCATCGGTCCCGTCATTTGTGCGGCCCGGATTTAACAATATTGCGCCGTACATCGTAGTGAATGGAGCCGCCAAATTTATTGAATTTCTTAAAGCCGCTTTTCAAGGCACTGAACGTTTGCGTGTGCCGCGGCCCGACGGTGCGGTCATGCACGCGGAGATCGGCATCGGCAATTCGGTGATCGAGTTGGCTGACGCTAACGAGCAGCATGCGCCGCGGCCAACCACGGTCCATTTGTATGTCGACGATGCCGATGCCGCCTATGAGCGCGCTTTGCGAGCCGGGGCCACATCGATTTACGCCGTGGACGACCAGTTCTGGGGCGACCGGCAGGGATGCGCGAAAGATGACTTTGGCAATGTATGGTACATCGCCATGGCCAAGGGCTGGGATCCTGGCCCCGACCGAATGCCCAGCGTGCAACCCTATCTTCATCTTCCGGGTGCGGAGAAGATGATCCCGTTTGCGGAAGCAGCCTTTCATGCGGAGACTCTCGGCATGGCGAAGTCGCCGGAGGGGAAAATACTTCACGCCACGATAAAAATCGGCGATGCCACGTTCGAAATCGATGAAGCTAACGCGGAATTCCAGCCCATGCCATGCTACCTGCATGTGTACGTGCCCGACGCAGATGCTTCTTACGTAGAGGCCATCCGCGCTGGAGCAGCTTCAGTTGAGCCTCCGGCGATGAAACCTTACGGCGAGCGTTCAGCCACAGTCAAAGACATGTTCGGCAACACGTGGTTCTTGGCCACGTATCTCGGTGATAGCGCGGCTTAGATTGTTCCGATCGGGGCGTCAGCACACGCCGCAGGTGCCGACGGGTATTCGGTGGGTTGTGTGCTCCGTCTAGATGCTGGCTTCGATTCGCAAATCCTGAATCATGTTTTCCAGTTCGGCGTTGGCTTTGTCGGGCTCCGCCTCGGTGGCCTGAATATTTTTTCGCAGCTCTTCTAACTGGGTTTCCTGTTGATCCAATTGTTTGGTGTAGCGTTGCACTAAAGCCTTTTCCTCGGCGGTTCCTTTCAGCGCTTTCATATTTTCACGCAGGCGGCCCTGATCTTCCACAATGCGATCGATGTGCTTTTGACGGCTTTCCATGTCTTCTTCCAGCTTCGCTACCTGAGCTTTCTGCGCAGAAATCTTTTCAAGAGCTCTTGCCATTTCGGCGGTGATCGTGCCTTGTTTCACAAACAGACTGATCTGATTTTCGTCCAGACTGGACAGCTGATAGGAAGTGGCCAGCGTTCTGACCTCTTCAACCGGCATAGAGGCGGTGCCTTGCGGTGGAACCTCAACGCGGAACCGGTATACGCCAGGCGTTTTTTCGTCGGGTTCCTTGGTCCCTTTCGCGAGTCGCCATTCCGGACGAGCGGGATGTTCGATCGCCAATGTTTGCGTCGTCTCTCCCTGATTGCGTGCTATATACAGAGTGCGCTCGCGCAATTCGCTGATATGCGTGAGCACACCGTGTGAAATCTTCACCTGCGAGACGTGCTGCGGCTGACCATTTTTTACCGCTTCGATTAGCAGTCCGAGGTCGGTCGCGTAGGAAATGAGCCTGCGTTCACCGGGCTTGATGGAATCCATAAGTCCTTCACCGGCGAACACTTCTTTTTCCAAAACGCTGAAGCTCCCGCCATCCAAAGTCAGAGGGCTGGTATTTTTCAACCACAGTCCACGCAGAGGCCGGCCGGATCCGGACGTGCCGCTCCACAGCGATATTTTTTCGGTCTCAATCTCGGTCTGCACGATCGGCACGAGACCCGATTGATTTTTTTTCAGCGTGACACGATCTTTCAATTTGTATTCGGACAAATCACCTAAATCCTGTCCGCTGGCCGCGGCCACGCCCATTGCGCGAGCTTCTTCTAGACTCGACACTGCTGGAGGGCCCACCCCGATACCTGCCTTAAAAGCTCCCCCAGCTGCCCCTGACCCAAACCCCGTTGAAATATGCGGGCGATTGGCTACTCCCCTCAGCATTTTTCCTGAAACGCTTGCTGACGTCGTATTCAAGGACGGGGCGCTGGAGGCGGCGACTTCCACGGTCTCGGTGCTCGTTCCAAGCTGCAATTGCGTATTCAAATGATTTTCGCCTGGGGTCAGGTTAAGTCCGGTGATTAAACTCTTGCGGAATCCCAGATGTTCCATTTCGACGTGATACGTTCCTGGAGATACTCCTGAGAATGTGTATTGCCCGTCGCTTTCCGTGTTTGTTCTGGCAATCACGGCGTTGTTTTCATCCATCAAACGCACGTCGGCTCCGGTGATTGCGGCTCCCATCGGATCCGTCACTATTCCATTCAGCTGTCCGTTTCCACCCGTGAGCATGGCCGCACGCGTCTGGGGAGAAAGTTGTACACTTTCCGGCAGCGCCACCACTGGGCGTCTTCCGTAAAATGGTTCCGAAAGTTGCTGGATAAAGGAGTGCGGCGCTCCCGCCACTAAAGAAAGTTCCACCCCATCCCAATCTTCGCCCACGGTGTTGTCCACAATCGCCCAGCCTTGCAGTAAGGGTTTCTTGTCCGCTTTCGATGACAAGACGATGCGGTAAGTGGTCTTCCAGATCGGCACTTCACTGATGTAGCTTACGTATAGAGAGCGCTCGCCAGTTCCTGTGGTTGATATCTCCATGCGACGCACATCTTGATCGCGCGAAGAAGCTAAGAGACCAAGATAACGGCCCACTTCAATCTGCAAATCCCTTTCCGCGATTTTCACGCTCGTTGACGAATTGAGATCTACGCTGCGTACCTCGCTGCCATCGGTTATCAGGGAAATCTCATCCGTTTCGACCGTCCATCCGGGACCTGCACCGGTGCGCGTTTTGCGCTCAACACTAAGGAGCCGGCCCGTCAATGGAGGCCCGTTGCCGCTACGAACTTCCAATCGCGCTCCGCGTAGCGATCCAAGAAATTCCGCAATGGTCGGACGCTCTCCCAATGACAACCGCAGCGTTGCCAACCTCCGTGCCAGCGGCGCTTCCGAGTTGTATTCCACTCCGGTGATGCGCCCGCCAGAAAGATCGAGCACGGTCAATGACTTCAACACGTCGTTTAGTTGCGCGCTGGTAAAGTCAATGTGCACCCCCTGGCTGCCGCGCACATGCCCGAGATGCTCGAAGTAACCGACGCCGTTCTTGTAAAGCACAACGCGACGGATCGGGACCTTCGCCGCCGAAAGATTCGTGTCTTTTCGTGATTCGGTTACAGCATCAGGTGGTTTTGCATCTGCTGCGCTGGATGCCTCCTGCGCTCGAATTGAAAAGGAAAAAAAGAGATAGAAATACAGCAACGACGACAGAACCTGCTTCATGAGCCCCCCACCGGAAAGCAATAACACACTTGTAAGCACACAATCGGCCTATTTCACGTGGATTTGCCTAATTGTTAAGATTACTTTGAGATTAAAGTGCGCACGGAATCTGTTATAGCGCGGAGACCATGCGGGCGATGGCGTCGTCAAATGTGGAATTGCCGTCGAGGTACGGTTGCCAGAATTGCGTGAGCAGCTTGAGGTATCCGTCCCAGCCTCGCTGGTAGATGCCTTCGCGAATGGCGTAAGGAGTGTAGCTGGTGGTCGATACTTTACCGGTGGCGGTGTCGGTGCTTGTGGAAGAGATGACTGGGCGGATGACTTCTCCCGTGGTGTAAAAGATGAGAGCGTGCCACAGGTCGCGTGGGATACCTTTTTCGCGCTGGCGGCATTCACGGATGATCGCTTGCTGCACCGGTTCGGCAATGCCGTGCGAGGCTTCGTGGAAAAGCACTTCCAGAGCTTCCGTGCCTTGATTACGCGGGTCGGTGCTGGAAATTGTGACACGCAGAGGATCCAGCGTGGTGTACGCGCCCGAGCGATTGGCGTAGGCGCACACGTCGACGCGGATTTTTTCCTTGGGCCACTTGGTTTGATAAATATCCGCGAGCCGCTGTGAGAGGCCCAGCCCCTGTTCGCGAACAAGCGGCGCAACACGCATCACCCAGCGGCGATTGGCCAGATCATGGCTGGGCCATTGATGCGCGCGATAAACCGGTGCGGCGGCTTCCAATACGTGCGTGAGATTTGCGGGAAGCCCCGCGTTGCAGGTTTCTTTTTTTCTCCCGGATAATTCATCGCAGCCATCAAAATCCCCGAGCTGATTTTTTATCAGCACCAATTCCGTGGTGAACAGCAAATCTTTGTCGATATAGTTTGCCGCGTAATAGCTCACGGCTTCGTTCCAGGCGCGCTGCTCCGCCGGCGTTAGAGCAGACTTCGCGCCCGGGGAGGTTTTGAGCGTGGGGCGGTTTTTGCCGAGCGCTTTATCGCTGTCGGCGGCCGTTGATGCGTCCTGCGCAGCGCCGAATTTCGCTTCCTGATAAAGCGTGTGATGCAGGTTCACCCAAAAGCCGCTATGGAATTCAAAAACCGGCAGCGGACCGTAGACGGAGCCTTCAGTAATTTGAGCCGCGGCGCGCGGAAGCCACAGCGCCGTAAACGCGAGGAATAGCAATAAAGGAACGATGAATGACCGGGCCATGCGCTTCGGAAATAGTAGCGTTAAGTTTGCGCTCACACAAATCCGGCGAAGATGGCCTACAAAATCGGGTGATCTAGTTCTTATCTCCGAATCCGTGATTTTGTCGGCAGAGGCGGCAATACGTGGGTGGCTCGGAGTTATCCATATAATGCTTTACTGGTTTTACGCTTTGCAGGAATGCGAAGATGGATTTTAAATCTTCATCAGTCATGTTCCTGAAATAGCTGAATGGCATTAAGTGATTCAACTCACGCACACCTCCTGAAGAATTACCCGTGCGAATGATTTTGATGAACATCGCTTCGTCGTAAAAAGAAATTTCTGAGGGGTGCGTGGAGATATTAGCGCTGACCACATCGCCCCAGGGCTCCCACCAGACGCAGTCCTCCACCGAACATCAGTTCTGTTTGCGCATTTCCCTTCTCGTGCGCTGAAGTGAGGCAGTCGTTGCACTGCGCGATGCGTACCAAATACCATCCACGCCGGACCTGCTCGGTGGCGTTAGGCGGCAGCGCCGGTTCCATTTCCGGATGAAGGCTTAATTTGACTTCAAAGGGCATCTTTGTTTTAGGCAATGCGTTTCGAATCGCCGGTAGCGAACGGATGTAAACAATCCAGGACGCGCCATCTTCATCGGTCATGCTGCGGAAGAACGGGTACGGCATGGCGCGGCTGGCCCAACGCATTCTTAAAATCCGGCTCACTGTGGCATTCGAAACAGTGCGCTGGTCCCTCGACGATATAGTGGCCTCGGGCGAGACGTCCAAGCGAAGGTTCGGCATGAAATTCGCCTGCGCCTGCGCTTGATAACGAGAGCTGCTGAACGGTGGATTTGCTTTGATTTTGGGTGGCGGAAGTCAAAAGAAGGCCAATCCCAACAATGGGCAACAGGAGCATGTAGCGCAATCGGGTTAGCCTTTTCAGATACGTTTTAAATTTGGATGGACAAGGGATTGGCGTGGAGCATTGTGGGTGAGAATTATTTTTTCAAGACATAGTTACAGATTGTGCGCTTGGCGGTAATCGCGCACTACCGCCTCCACGTCGCGTTGCTCCCCATCGACAAGGTAGTTCAGGTGGCGCATGTCCTGTCCGGTGATTTTGCCACCTAAGTCCGCCAACGCGCCCCGCAGTTGTGGAAATTTTTCGAGAGTGGCTCGGCGGACGATCGGCACTGCGTCATATGGAGGAAAGTAATGGCGGTCGTCTTCCAAGATCACTAGATGTAACGAGTCGATGACTCCGTCGGTGGAGTTGCCGGCCACGATGTCCACTTTGTGATCCTGCAACACTCGGTAAATCAAGCCCAGATCCATCACGCTGGGTTGCTGAGCAAAATGCAAGCCGTAGCGCTCGCTCCATCCACGAAAGCCATCGGAGCGTTCCAGAAATTCGAAACCAACGCCGATTCGCCACTTGGGCGCAACCGGAACGAGGTCAGACATGCGCTGAAGATGAAGGCGCTGCGCGTCCTCCCCACGTATCACCATAGCGAAGGTATTTTCGAAGCCCAGCGGCTCGGTGACTTCAAAATTGAATCGGTGGCCGTAAAGCTGCTTTACCCGCTGGTACACCGCGGAGGAATCGCCAGTCGGACTTTCGTTAAGAACCGCATTGAGCGCCGTGCCGGTGTACTCAACGTAAAGGTCCACTTGACTGGCTTGCATCGCTTTATGGACCAGCAGGGTGCCGCCAAGATTTGTTTTGCGTTCCACGTGGATGCCGGTGCGAGCTTCAATGTGCTGCGCGAGTAGCTCGGCGAGAACAACCTGTTCCGTAAAAAATTTTGAGCCGATTACGATTTGAGGTTTTGGCGCGTGACAAGAAGTGAGTGGCGCTAACGTTGCAACATAGATCAACGCAAAGAGGCGGCGCATCAGCGCACTAATTTCTCATGTGCAGTAGCAAAGAGGAAGGACGAACTATTCTGATCAATACGGATCCACCGACCCCTATGAATGTTAGTCGGCGCTTTATTGGAGGCGCAGCCGCCGCTCGATTAACGCAAGGAAAAGGTCAGCGATTATCGCTAACAGAGCCGCCGGAATCGCCCCTGCGAGTATCACTGCGTCGCTAACCATCGCGACCCCTCGAAAGATGAACGTACCTAAACCACCCGCGCCGATGGCTGCGGCGATGGTGGCCACCCCGATAGTGATTACTGTCGCGGTGCGAATGCCCGCCAAAATAATTCCCAATGCGAGTGGCAAGCGTACGCGCGTGAGAATTTGAGTGTCGGTCATGCCCATAGCTTCAGCAGCTTCCAGCACAGCGGGATCGATGCTGGTGAGTCCCACGTAGGTGTTACGCAAAATAGGCAGCAAGGCGTAGAGCACCAGCGCGACAATCGCCGTGCGAGGGCCAATCCCGCCAATTAACGGAATAGGAATTAAAAATCCAAACAGCGCCAAGCTGGGGATGGTCTGAAAAATACTGGCCAGGCCAAGAGAAAATGTGCGCAGCGCGGGATGCTGCACGATCAACATGCCGAGCGGCACAGCAATTACGATGGCAAATGACATCGCGATCAAAACGAGTGCGATGTGGTCAAGCGTGGCGCTCCAGATTTCCGAGCGGTGCGTAATAAAGAACGTCCAGGGCGTCACGCCGGCGCTCCCGGAACCGCTTGCAGCGAAGCGGCGAACGCTTTCACCTCCGGATGATCGATGCGCAGAAATTCCTGAGGCTTGGCGCTGGCCACAATTTTGCCGTTTTCGAGCAGCACGATACGCGAAGCCAGCAACAGTGCTTCACGCAGATCGTGCGTGACGAACACAATAGTCTTGCCCAGACGGCGCGCGAGCTCAGAAAATTCGCGCTGCAACTCAGCCCGCGTCACCGGATCGAGTGCCCCAAAGGGCTCGTCCATAAGCAGGATGGATGGGTCGGCGCCGAGCGCGCGAGCAACACCAACGCGTTGACGCTGTCCGCCGGAGAGTTGCGCTGGACGCCGCGACGCAAACTCTTTTGGATCAAGCCCCACGATTAGTAGCAATTCGTTCGTGCGCGCGGCGATACGCGCCGGATCCCAACGCTCCAATTTAGGAACCAAACCAACGTTTTCTGCCACGGTGAAATGCGGGAACAATCCGGCCTCTTGAATGACATAACCGATATGGCGGCGCAGCCGAATGGCATCCCAGTCCGTGGTGGATTTGCCTTCCACCACGACCTGGCCAGACGAAGGCGCCAGCATTCGATTAATTAACCTTAATAGAGTCGTTTTTCCGCTTCCGCTGCGACCCAGCAACACCAATGTTTCTCCGGAGTTAACAGCCATTGAGATCTGCGATAGAAGAGGTGCGGACCTACCCTTAACGCTGTATGTCACCTCCTGAAACGCAATGATAGGGTCAGCCGTTGCAGAAGAGATGGAAGCCTCGTTCCCGGGGCCTGTTGACGAGCTATTGACGTGCCGCATCGGGGGCTTATCATAGTGCATCTAACTGCCCGCACCGCAACTGAATCAAACTAGGACTCACCTTTCGTCCGATGACCATTTCGATAAACAACAGGGGCCAAGAATCATGGGTACGATAACCAGCGCAGTCCGTCTGCGTCATGATCTGTCCGCGAGAATAAATGACGCTAGAGTACGCACCGATCAATTGTTTGCCATTGTGCGAAACGAGTCCATGTACGATCGCCCCATCTCGGAGCGGCATCGCATTATTTTTTACGTCGGACATCTGGAAGCGTTTGACTGGAATCTTCTCGCTGAAAGAGCGTTTGGCTTAAGACCGTTCCAGCGCACCTTTGATCAACTGTTCTCTTTCGGCATTGATCCTGTCGGCGGCGGATTGCCCACCGATACTCCGTCGGACTGGCCGCAACGCGATGAAGTTACTTCCTACGTAAGCGCCGTGCGGGAGAAGTTGGATGAAGCGATAAGCGAGGCGCTTAGCAAGCCTGATAAGGGCCACCCGCAACTGAAAACGATGCTTGAAGTAGCCGTCGAGCACCGCTTGATGCACGCGGAAACGCTGGCGTACATGCTGCACCGCTTGCCCAGCGAGAAAAAAATTGGCGACGAAATTGTGAGGAAACCTGCAAAGGCGCGCGTTAAGCCCGACCTGATTGAAATTCCCGCAGGCCATGCCACCTTGGGCCTGGTGAAGGAAAATGGCGGCGAATTTGGATGGGACAACGAACTGGAAGCGCACGACGTGGACGTTCCAGCCTTCGCCATCGAGAAGTGCAACGTAACCAACGGCGATTACCTGCGATTTATTCAGGCCGGCGGCTACAAAAACCGCTCACTGTGGGATGACGAATCCTGGAGCTGGAAAACCGCCAACAACGTCGAGCATCCGGCCTTCTGGCGGAAGGACGGAAATTTGTGGCTGTATCGCGGAATGTTTGGCGAAGTGCGATTGCCGCGCGATTGGCCAGTTTACGTGAGCCACGCAGAAGCCACCGCCTATGCGAATTGGTTGGGCAGAAATTTGCCCACCGAGGCGCAGTTTCATCGCGCCGCTTACGGAAGCCCCAAAACTCCGGGAACGACAAGATTTTATCCCTGGGGCAATGAAGCGCCGACCAAGCGCCACGGCAATTTTGATTTTCATTCCTGGGAGCCCTCACCGGTGGGTTCGCACCCAGCAGGCGCCAGCGCTTTTGACGTGCAGGACCTGGTCGGCAACGGATGGGAATGGACGCGCACGGAATTCGCATCATTCCCGGGATTCAAGCCCATGTCTTTCTACCCTGGATATTCGGCGAATTTTTTCGATGGCAAGCATTACGTGATGAAGGGTGGCTCACCACGAACCGCCGCGTGCATGTTGCGGCCGTCATTTCGCAACTGGTTTCAGCGGCACTACCCGTACGTATACGCGACATTCCGTTGCGTGGAAAACTAAGCCAGAAGGAACGCGTCCTTTATGCTGACTCAAACCCTATCAACTCGACACGTATCGGAATTCGCCGCGGACGTTCGCGCCGGATTAACCAAGAGTGAACAGCGCGAGCTACCGTCGAAGTACTTGTACGACGAGGTGGGCTCGGCTCTGTTTGAGACCATTTGCGTGCTCCCGGAATACGGCCTGACGCGCGCGGATGCGCGACTGCTGCAAAATTATGCGCGCGAGATCGTGAACCGATTGCCTTCGCCGCTGCAAGTGGCCGAGCTGGGCAGCGGCACGGGAAAGAAAACTCGCTGGATCCTGGAGGCGCTGTCGCAGCGCCAGAAAACCTATTACTACCCGATTGAGATTTCACCGTCAGCTCTGGCTGCGTGTGAAAAGGAAATGGGACAAATCGATCTTGTAAGCGTTGTGGGCTACGAACGGCCCTACCTGGAAGGGCTTCGCGCCGTGGCGGACCGTCGCAAGGCAACCGATCACCTGTTGGTTCTGTTTTTGGGCAGCACCATCGGAAATTTTGACCGCGATGCCGGGCGAAACTTTTTGCGCGAGATGCGTGCAATTTTGCTTCCCGGCGATGCCTTGCTCCTGGGCACCGATCTGGAAAAAGATATTAAAGTACAGATTCTGGCGTATGACGATCCGGCCGGGGTAACTGCGGCGTTCAATCGAAACATTCTCGGCCGCATCAATCGGGAGCTGGGCGCGAATTTCGACCTTGCCTCCTTCCGACATGAAGCGCGCTGGAACACCGGCGAGCGGCGCATCGAGATGCATCTTTGTTCCTTGCGCAAGCAAGCCGTGGACATACCGGCAGCAAGTTTGCGCGTCATGCTGAATCAAGGCGAAACCATCTGGACCGAGAGCTCGCACAAATACAAAGCGGAAGAAGTATTGGAAATGGCGGCGGATACCGGCTTCCGCTGTGAAGGCCAATGGATCGATGCGGAATGGCCGTTCGCGCAAAATTTGCTTGTCGCGGTTTAAAACGGGGCGGCGAGGGATAAAAAGGCACGCGAGGAGCTGCCTGGAATTTTTCAGATAGCGTAAGGGTTAATTATTTCGCAGCGAAAAAATCCGCGTTAACGGGAGTGTAGCTCTGCCACTTCTCCGGCAGATCCTCGAGAGCAAATATGGCGGTCACCGGGCAAACCGGGACGCATGCGCCACAATCGATGCATTCCACTGGGTTGATATAAAGTTGCGGGACGCCTTCGAAGCCGGGTTCATCCTTGCGCGGGTGAATGCAATCCACGGGGCAAACGTCCACGCACGCGGTATCCTTGGTGCCGGTGCACGGTTCGGCGATTACGTAAGCCATGCAAAATCTCCTTTGAAGCGAAACACCGGCGAGCAGCGCGGGCGT
>DATNKL010000072.1:0-4374 GCA_035603415.1 Candidatus Acidiferrales bacterium | reverse complement strand
GTCACACCCGTTCCCATCCCGAACACGGAAGTTAAGCCTCGCCGGGCCGATGATACTGCACGGGCAACTGTGTGGGAACGTAGGTCGTCGCCGGGATTTACATTAACAAAAGGCCGCTCTGAGCAATCAGGGCGGCCTTTTTGTTTTTGTGGTTGTCGAGACACCGAGAGAAGAGAACTTCTAAGGCAAAAAACCGGTTTGAACGGCAAATGTTCGTTCATGGGAGGCTAACGAACAGAAGCGGGCACTTGTCTAATAAAGGAGCGGGAGCGATGAAAGCCAGCGACCTCGAAGCGTCACTCTCGAGAATTTACTCCGAGTTACTGATGTCGAAAACTGCTGTTCAGATTCGGAGGGATTTGTGAATAGCCAATTAATGGCAAGGGCTGTTAGCTGGAACATTGTACTGTTGGCCGTCCTTTGCAATGTAACGGTTGCCTCCGCTGCTGGAGAACAAAGTACCGAGCCTCCGTATCGCGTGGAGGTGGTTGCGACAGGCTTAAAATTCCCGTGGAGTCTGGCGTTTCTGCCGAACGGTGACGCGCTGGTGACCGAAAAATTCGGCGAGTTGCGCCTACTTCGAAAAGGCCTTCTGGATCCTGCGCCTGTTACCGGGGGACCGCAAAATATTTTGAAGGAAGGCGACAGTGGGCTGCTGGATGTGGTGCTCGACCCTGCTTTCGAGACGAACCACACGGTCTTTATCACCTTTAACGAAGGTACCAAAGAGCAGAATCACCTGGCCGTCTTTCGGGCGAAATTTGAGGGCGCTAGCTTGAGCGGCGGAAGAGTGATATTCCGCACCAGTCCGGAAAAGGCCGGCCCGCAGCATTCCGGCGGTCGAATGGTTTTTTTGCCGGACGGGACATTTCTGGTGACCGTCTCTGACGGTTTCACTTATCGCGATGCAGCGCAGGATTTGGCCAGCGATCTCGGGAAAGTCCTCAGACTGGATCGCGATGGACACGTTCCTCGGGACAATCCATTCGTCGGAAAGGAAGGTGCGCGGCCAGAAATATTTACTTATGGGCATCGCAACGCGCTTGGACTCTTAGTCGATCCGCGCAACGGCGACATCTGGTTGCATGAAAATGGGCCCAAGGGCGGCGATGAAATAAACCTGCTGAAGCCTGGCCTGAACTACGGCTGGCCTAAAACCACCTTTGGAGTTGATTACTCAGGAGAGTTGGTTTCGAAACTGCAAAAAGCGCCGGGTATCACCGACCCTGTTGTTGTGTGGACGCCGTCGATTGCGCCGTCGGGGTTCACACTCTATCTTGGGGAAAAATTTCCGCAATGGACCGGGGATTTTTTTGTGGGCGCGCTAGCGGAGAAATCGATTCGCCGGGTAAAGATTCGGAATGGGAATTGGACAGAGCAACAGATACTGCTCCGGGAATTGGATACGCGTATTCGCGACGTGCGGACGGGGCCCGATGGAAACATTTATGCGCTGACCGACAAGGATAACGGCCAAGTCTTGCGACTCAGCCCACGGTGAACGTTGCGATAGCGAGGGCCGCGTAGCGCTTTCCGAGAAACGACAAGCTGTACTCCTAGAATTGCGATCCATTTCTAATTGCAACGGGCGACGTTGTTGTGGGAGGGCGGTCCGCGAACCGCTTTTTCGGTTTTTGTGGGATGATGCTAATAATTTTAATAACGCAGTAACTCCTTCCTACGCGTATCGGGAAGCAACTGACGAATTGAGGATAAATAATGGGTGTGTTTAATAGGGGGCCACGGGACCGTGGCGACGGCCCTGCCTACACGATGAGGCCAGCGATACCTGATTTGCGGACGATTATGATTGGCGTGGGGGTGCTGCTGGGTTTGATCATTCTTTTTTCGTTGCTGGTGCGGGTGACGCGCATTGAGGCGGGGCACGTGGGCGTGGAGATCAATCTGGCGGGTAAGCAGCGCGGGGCGTCGGAAATTCCGGTACGCACCGGCTGGGTGCTGTATTCGCCGCTGACCACCCAAATCATTGAATTTCCGACGTACGTACAAACCGTAAAGTGGACGAGAAATACCGACGAGGGTCATCCGGTCAACGAAGAGATGGGATTCAACTCCAAGGAAGGGATGGAAATTTTCGTGGACGTGTCCTTGTCGTATGCGATCGAGCCGACGAAAGCGCCGGACTTTTATGTGAAATATCGAGTGGGCAATCTGGAGATGTTTACGCACGGGATTTTGCGGGACATTGTGCGAAACTCGTTGAATGAAGTGGCTTCCACGTATGTGGTGGAAGATATTTACGGCGAAGGCAAAGCGGAATTTCTGCACAAGGTGCAGGCCATGATTGAACAGAAGGTCGCGCCGGTGGGAGTCAGCGTACAGCAATTTGGATTTATCGGAGCGCCGCGCGTGCCGGCGGTAATTGCTACCGCGATTACCGCGAAGGCGCAAGCGATTCAGCAAGCGGAGCGTGCGCGCAATGAATTGGCTACCACACAGGCAGAGGCGGCCAAGAAAATTGCGGAAGCGGAAGGCGACGCGAAGTCGCTGGTCACCCGGGCGCAGGGAGAAGCGGACGCCAATCGAATACGCCAGAATTCGTTGACACCGCAACTTCTGGAATTGCGGCGCATTGAAAACAATCGGGCCTTGATCGACAAATGGAATGGGGCGTTACCGACGGTGCAGTCTGGACAGGGAAGCGGAATGATTCTGCAATTGCCGAAGCCGGAGTGAAGGCTGGCTGTGAATTTGCTGGTCAAGGAGACCGGCGGCGACGCCGCTGGCGAAAATTGTGCAGAACTTCAAGCGAAGAGTCTCCCGGCAAATGCGCGGCAAGAAAGGCCGGAATAACGATACTCGGGTTGCGATTTCCTGAATTACATTGGTAGCTAGGGCGATTCTGGTAGCGGCGCTACTACGACGGCAATGTTTGAATCGATGCTAGATGAAAGGAATCGGAGAAAAGCGCCCACCCGCCACGGCGGGTAAACCCTTTGCAAAAACCAAAGAAGCAAAGGGTGGGCCACCCAGAGTCGTCTAGTAGTTTAAGGGTGTGCCACCCGCCTGAATGACGGGCTGGTGATGAGCTAATGTGGCTTGGCAGGCAAAGAATTGGCGAAAACCTTTTCCACATTAATATTTACTATTGGCATTTTAATGAAGAGTACTATTGACCTGTGGTTTTGCTGGGACTACTTTTAGGACTCCTCATTGGAAGCCTACTTGTCGAGGTGGCGCATGGCTGCCGGTAACCTGGTGGTGGATGAATCCGTCAAGAAAAGTTTATTGGAGCGCTGGACAAATATGCGTGGACACCAGCGCGTAACTACTAATGTGAAGTTGCGTGTGGAGTGGGACGAAGGGCCGTTGCTGCAGAATGTGAATGCCGTGACGGTAGATGTAAGCAGTTCCGGTTGCAAAGCGGTGGTGGCCGGGGATCTGCGACTACATCAGCGCGTGAAGCTGATTCATGCTGCCAGTGGGCGGCGTGCGGACGCACAGGTAGTGTGGCGCGGGCATGAAGCATGGGATGCGGGCTTCGTTCTGGAGCACCCGGATCCTACGTTCTGGGATTAATTTTTCAGCTCTCGCGTCGTAATTGTTTCGGGCACGCAGAGGAACGGGAGAAAAGCGCCGACCACCCGCCGGAGTTGGAACTCTTCAGTACATTCGTATTCAATTACATCCCTACTCAATTCAAGTAACTCGGTGTTTTTGCGTTTTATCGTTGCAGGAGTTAATCCACCAAAATAATTTGGATGTGCGAGATAAAAAAAATGCGTGGATACGGACTAAGCGCGTCGCGCATCCACGCAGCAGTTTCTGTTTTAGAAAATAATCTTGGCCACCAGTTGCATGTTGAACGGTTCGCCAGGGCCTAGACCCGGTGCGCCGTTGAAGTCGCCAATGGTGTCGCTGACGAATCCATTGGAACCGACGGAGCCGGCGCCGGAAGCAAGATTGATGCGGTTGAAGAGGTTGTACATTTCCGCGCGCAACTGAATTCTGACACGCTCGGTAATGGGAATGTTCTTGAAGACCGAGAAGTCTACGTCCTTGAAGCTCGGCCCATAGTATTTGTTGCGCGAAAGATTGCCCATGGGATCGGTGGGTCCGGTACAACCCGCAGCGCCTGGAACGCAGAATGCCGCTGGGTTGACCCAAGGCTCGCCGCCCGCCGTGGCAGAGAAGTTATGCGAGACGCCAGCGAAAGGATTGGCGATGAGATCGAAGCCGGGACGTTGTGTACCGCCCGTGATGTTGAACGGCTGCCCAGTATGGAAAGACCATAGGGAGTTGAGTTGCCAACCGTGGGTCAGGATTTTCGGTCCCCAGGAGGCGCCTGGGATTTCGTACACCCAAGCTGCGGTGAAATTGTGGCGGGTGTCGAAGTCGGCGTTGCCGTATTCA
>DATNKL010000190.1:0-16149 GCA_035603415.1 Candidatus Acidiferrales bacterium | reverse complement strand
TGAATAGATAATGATACGCGGCGAGCTAGAGAGGCGCAATTCAACTGGCGGGGTGGGCCGGCTAGTAAAGTAGGGCTAGTCGTTCCAGGACTTTTCCCCAGCCTCAACATAGCCGGCGGCGAACCAATTCCACTCGTTCTTAAACGACGGTAACAGCGCCCTCAGCGCCGCTGGGAGCGATTACAGATAGGTAGCATAGAGAGGCAGCATGCACTGTTTTGCTCCGCATTTTACGTGTAATCTGCGCCTAACCACCCTCAGTCCAGCCGATAGCAACATTCGGACGTAGTCAAGAAAGAGAAGGTGAGCGCATGCGCATACGAACTGCGCGGATGATGGCTGTACTGCTCCTGGGCGCCGGAAGCTGCGCACTGGCTCTGGCACAGACCAAAACTGCCGAGAAAGACGCGCCGGTGGCCGCGCTCGCTCCTCCAGAGACGCCGGTTCGCGATGTTAGGGAAACGTTTTTTGGCACGGAAATCGCCGATCCGTATCGCTGGCTGGAGGACCTGAAGAGTCCGGAAGTCTCTTCGTGGATGCACGCGCAGAATGATTATACGCACGCGGTGCTGGAGCGCATACCCGATCGCGAAAAATTGCGCATGCGCATCGCACAGTTGGACGACAGCGGCGTGCGTGTGAACGGCCTGCAATCCTTCGGCGGGCGGTTGTTTTACTTGAAACAGGCGACGGGCGAGGACAATCGCAAATTGTATGTCCGGGATGGAGTTGGCGGCGCGGAGCGGCTGCTGCTCGATCCACAAACGCGCACGGCCAACGGGGTACATTTTTCAATCGATTATTTCCAGGCTTCGCCGGACGGGAAGTTGGTGGCCGTGGGTATCTCGCCGGGCGGCTCGGAGAACAGCGTCCTGCATGTGCTGGACGCCAGCAATGGAAAGGAAGCTGGGCCGAGCATCGATCGCGCGCAATTTGGTGCGGTGTACTGGCTGCCCGACAATCACAGTTTCTTTTATAACCGGCTGAGAAAACTCGCGCCGGGCGACCCACGAACCGCGTATTACCTCAACAGCAAAGATTACCTGCATCGCATCGCAGACGACCCGGAAAAAGACGTACCCTTATTCGGCAACGGGTTATCGTCGGGAGTAAGCATGACGGAAACCGATCTGCCGTTTGTCACCGTGCCGCCCGGATCGAAGTACGCTTTTGGACTAATTGCGCATGGAGTTCAGAACGAGGTCACTGTTTATGTGACCAGCCTTGACAACTTGCACGACGCCAGCGCTTCGTGGCGCAAGATCGCCGACGTGGGCGACGAGGTCACGAACTTTGACATTCATGGCGATCGCGTTTATCTGCTGTCGCATCACGAGGCCTCGCGATTCAAAATTTTGGGCGTCGATCTGCCAAAAGACGAAGTGGCCCACGCGCGAGTGATAATGGCGCCATCGGATGCCGTGGTGACCGCGATGCAGGCTGCGGCGGACGCGCTGTACGTGCAAAAACTCGATGGCGGATTGGGGAAATTGTGGCGACTGCCGTATGAGGGCGGCACCGCAACGGAAATTCGCTTGCCGTTCGAAGGCGCGATTGAAATGTTCGTGAACCCGGCGGAGCCAGGCGTTTTTGTGCGCCTAGCTTCGTGGACCAAATCATCGCTGATCTTTCACTATGACCCCAAGACCAGCGCGATGGCGGACACAAAAATAATTCCAGCGTCGCCGGTGGATTTTTCGGGAGTTGAATCGGAAGAGGTAAAGGTCAAGTCCCCTGATGGCACCATGGTGCCGCTGTCCATCGTGCACCAACGCGGTTTGAAGCTGGACGGCTCGCATCCAACGCTGCTGCATGGATATGGCGCTTACGGAATCACCTATGATCCCGCGTTCGATCCGACTTCACTGGCGTGGCTGGAGCGCGGCGGCGTGGTAGCCGTGGCCCACGTTCGCGGCGGCGGAGAGTACGGAGAAGACTGGCACAACGGCGGGCGCAAGGGAACGAAGGAAAATACCATCACAGACTTTCTGGCGTGTGCGCAGTACCTGATCGATCATAAATATACTTCGCCACAACATCTAGCCGGCGAAGGCACCAGTGCCGGTGGCTTAACGATCGGCGGAGCCATCACCGAGCGGCCTGATTTATTTGGCGCGGCAGTGGATAATGTCGGAGATTCCGATGCGCTTCGATCGGAATTGCAAGTCAGCGGTCCCGCGAATATTCCCGAGTTTGGCACAGTTAAGAATGCGGAGGACTTCAAAAATATTCTAGCCATCAGCCCGTTTCAGCGCGTCAGGGATCATACCGTTTATCCTGCGGTGCTTTTGACCACGGGCGTCAATGATCCGCGCGTTGATCCGTGGCAGATGAACAAGATGGCCGCGCGCTTGCAAGCCGCGACCTCCAGCGGGAAACCGGTGCTACTGCGCGTGGATTACGATGCCGGGCACGGTGGGATCGGCGCGACAAAATCGCAGCACACCGCATTGCTGACCGATCAGTATTCATTTTTGTTGTGGCAACTTGGCGATCCGGAATTTGCCGTGCCGAACGACGGAGCGAAGGACGCAGTTGCGAAACAGAAGTAGAGTCGTGCACCGAAACGGGCGCTAACGTCCACTTATTCGGGAGTTAAAGCCGGTTGGCCAACAACCTAATCCATGTGGTGATGCAACGCGAAGATTTTATCCAGGCCGTCTTCATAGGGGTAGACGTGCACCATCCAACCAAAAATGGAAGGCTGGAAGCGGCCGCCGGCAGCGTCGCATGCGTCCTGTGTCGCGATGGAGCCTGTGAGCCCAAATTTTGTGAAGTCCGCGGTGCGCATTTGGTCGCGCGGAGGCAAACAGAGATTGGTATGCAAATGCCAACTGGCGATGCTGAGCGGCACGCGCGCGTTGAGCTGTTCCTCGCTGGCCCATTTGGGCATGGTGTACATCGCACCGACCAATTCATAGCCGCCAGAGGTTTTTTTGTACAGCAGGGAGGTGGGGCGCGACGGATCGAAATTTAACCTTCCGAGAAATCCATTTTTATAGCTGGTGAAATGATATTCAGGCTGCGGAATGTCGGGCATGAAAATCTTGAAGCCCTCGTCGAGCGCGACGTGATAGTCCTTGTACTTTTCTATTCCGCCACGCAATTGCGTAACAATTTCGTTGGCGCGCTGCACGTCGCCCGCGGTTTGGAGGCGCGGCGCGGTCATGTACATATGTAAATTGTGCGCATCGTGACCGCCAGAGGCCATGTCGTGCACGGCCGCAGCTTCAGCGCTGTGGTCGTCGTTCATCTCCGTGCCCGGCGTGGTGGTTGCATTATTTTGACTGGATTGTGATTCCTGCGCGCCAGAAGTTTGTACAGGTTGCGATTTGTGTGCAGGAATTGCGGCCAGCAAGACGCCCACCAGAAAAAGTCCGCCGAACAAAGTTCCGGCTTTAGTGATCAGCTGAATGGCGGTGTGGCGCGCGAACATAACGTTGCTCCCTAATCATGATACGTACCGCGGGTCAGAAAGATTTCATCAAATCAGTGGGAATTGCAGCCGTAACAACTGGCCGGGAGGACAGGTTTGACAGCGATCGGCAACGTGAATGGAATGCAATGCTGCTTTCGTTGTCCACCGCGCAGACGATCAGCCATGACAATCCATGGTTGACGCGCCTCCACGGGTCGTCAACAATACCTTCACGATGACTGAAAATCTGAGCGACAAAAAATTAGCCGTTCTGGGAACCGGCAAGCTTGGCGGAATTCTTCTGCGTGCGTACCTCAAGCAGGGATTGTTCAAGCCGCAAAATGTCACCGCGACGGTGAAGCACAGCGACAAAGCCGCAAAACTCGCCAAGGAAATGGGCATCTCCGCCAGCGCTGAAAATCGCACGGCAGTTCGCGGCGCCGATATCGTGCTGCTCGGCGTTAAACCGCAAGTCATCGGCGATGTGTTGCAAGAAATTTCCGGAGAGCTAAGCCCGAACGCTCTGGTGGTTTCGGTCGCGGCCTCGGTTCCCACTTCATACATCGAGCAGCGGCTGGGCGCGAAAACCGCCGTGGTCCGCGTGATGCCCAACACTTGCTCGACGGTAAATTGCGGCATGGCGGGAATATGTCGCGGCGCCAGCGCTACCGATCAGCATGTGGAGATCGCGCGGGCCATGTTTGACGCCGTGGGCCGTACCGTGGTGGTCGATGAAAAAAATATGGACGCAGTCACCGGCCTTTCCGCGAGCGGGCCGGCCTTCGCATACATTATTCTTGAATCGCTGGCGGAGGCGGGCGTGAAAGTTGGCCTGGCGCGTGACGTCGCCACCTTGCTGGCCGCGCAAACCATGAAAGGGGCGGCCAGTGTGGTTCTTGAAACTGGCGACCATCCGGCGCTGCTTAAGGATGCCGTGACCACTCCGGCAGGCTGCACCATCGATGGAATCCTGGAACTCGAGGAAGGGAAGTTGCGCGTAACGCTGATTAAAGCAGTAGTAAAAGCGACGCAGCGCGCCGGTGAATTGCTATTCGAAAAATGAAACGGCGGCGAAATTTACTTTCAAACTTGATGCGAAGTTAGGGCGGCCTTGCGATGCATGGTGAAATTACATTTTACGTGCTTACCGGTATCGCCATCCTCGGCGCGGCGTTGGCCGTGACCCGCAGAAAAGTATCCTTGGCCGCTCTTTACTTCGCATTGAGCTTGCTGGCCAGCTCGGGAATTTTCTTGCAGCTTTACGCGCCGTTACTGTTCGTCGCGCAGCTCATCGCGATTGCCTGTGGGATGCTGGGAATAATTTTGTTCGCCGTGGAAGTCTCCACACTCAATATTGCACTCGCCGGAGAATATCGCTGGAGAGTCCGCGCGGGGGCCATGGCCATCACTGTGCTCTTGACGGTACTCATCGTATCTGCAACGTTGCAGAATCGTCTGCTACAACCGGACGAAAATCTAACCGTGCTTTTGCCTCACGGCTCCATTGCTGCAGCGCCGCGTGCGGCGGAGCTGCTGAAATTTTTCTTCAGTAATGAATTACTGCCCTTGATGTTGGTACTTTTTATCTTGTTGGTCGCCGGCGTTGGTTTCCGCGCGACGTTTCAAAAAAGGACCGAAGATTGATGCTTTCGCTCACTCATTACCTATTCTTAAGTTTCGCGCTGTTTTTTATTGGCCTCACGGGCGTCTTAACTCGACGTAACGTGATCGTCAAACTTTTTTCCATTGAAATCATTCTTAACGCCACCACCATCAATTTCGCGGCTTTTGCCCGGTTGTACGGAGACGCTTCCGGACAAGTTTTTGCCATACTTGTAGTTGCCATGCTGGTGCTGGAATTACTCGTGGCGCTGGCGATTATTGCCGCGGTTTGCAGTCGCTGGAAGTGCGCAACGCCGGACGACGAGAAAGACTTATCATCCCAACTTGATTATTAAATCTTAGTTCTCGGCCACATCGACTACCCGCTCATGCTCAATCACATCCTCAGCGCTTTCCGCGCGTATATGCACGGCGACGGCGCGGTCCTGCTTCCCGAGATGCAGCTTCTTCTCTTTGCCATCGGAACGTTGGCCATGGATTCCTGGGCAGCCAACACATCAAATGAAAAATCCGGCACCAACCCGATTTTCCAACAAAAATATTGGAACCCGGCACTCGCGTTGATAGGCATTGCGTTTAGCGCTTTTACGCTATGGATGCTGCGAGCGCGAATTCTGCAGTCCGGCGAACTCGCCGGTTTTCACCTCACGCTGGTGGTAGACAGCTATTTTATGTTTTTCTCGGCGCTACTCCTCGCCGCCACTGCGCTTGTGATTTTGCTTTCGGTGAATTGCGCCACGATGCCGGTCGTCCGGCAAGGCCGCTATTACGCTTTGTTGTTATTTGCATGCATGAGCATGATGCTGATGGTCTCCGCCGTGGATTTGTTGGTGATATTTCTGGCCATGCAAGCCGCCGCGATCAGTGCACATTTCCTGGCCGCAACACCCGGCCTATCCAACAGAACACCCTCAGCCGCGGTAAGATTTCTGCTTTCCAGCGCGCTGGGCTCCGCCCTGGTGGCCTATGCGTTTTCGTTGCTCTACGGTCTCAGCGGCGCCACCAATATCAGCCAGGTTGCTGGAGCGCTGGCGCGCCGCCACAACGTTGCGAAGGTGATCGCGCTCAGCCATGAAAGCGGCCCACAAGGCTTGCAGATGCTTCAGCTTTTGCAATCGCGCTTGCCTGAAGCCGTGCACTGGCATGCTTTCACGTTGGAAGCGCTTCCCATTGCCGCCTTCGCGTTAGTCAGCGCCGGCATGATATTGAAGTTTGCGGCGCCGCCATTCCAACGCCAATTTACTCGTGCGAATCCTGTGACTGGCTTCGGCGTCGCAAGCCCGGTTATTCTGTACCTCTCCGGTGCGTATGCCATTGCAACCGTTGCGGTGCTGCTGCGCTCGATGTTCACGATTTTTGCCGATTCGCAAAACATCTGGTGGCACATCATCGCGGCGCTGGCAATAAGCGGAATTAGCTATGGAATTTTCTGCTCTCTGCGCCAAACAAACCTGGAACGGATCATTGTTTACCTATCACTCGCGCATATGAGTTACGTGCTGCTGGGCGTTGTCGCGGCCAACGAGGCGGCCGCCACCGCCATGACCTATTACTTATTGACGTATTTGTTCATCGTGACTGGAGTGTTCGGAGTCCTAATCGCATTGCGCGGCAAGAATATCTCCTCAGTAGTCCTGAACGATCTGAGTGGCTTGCGGCGGCGCAGCCCGGCCACAGCGTTGCTATTGATAATTTTCGTGCTGGCGCTCGCCGGCGCTCCGCCTACCACTGGATTTTTTGGCCGCTATTTCATTTTCCATGCGCTTTTTGAAACTGGCCACCGTTACACAGCCTGGTTCGTCGCGCTGTCTTCGCTGCCCCTTGCGTATTCCTATTTACGAATCGCGGTGTACGCATGGCGCGGCCGTCAGTCTGAAACCGAACCCGCAGCGGTTGCGTTTGGCATTCCGGAAGCGATCGTATTAGGCATCTGCGTATTTGTGTCCCTGGCGGCAGGGCTGTATTCTGAGCCGTTCACGCGAATGGCGCGCTATGCCTTTGGACAATAAGCCGACCGACGACTCGCCGGATTCTTCCGCACCAGGCAAGGCGAACAATTTTTCCAACCAATTCGCCATGGCCATGGAGCTGCCGTTTGTTCTCGTCGGCGCGGTGTTGCTCGGCGGCGTGCTGGGTTTTTTCCTCGATCGTTGGCTGCATACCAAGCCGTGGCTTATGCTGCTTTTTGGCGCGCTCGGATTTTTCGGCGGCGTTCGCGACATAATTCGCCGCATGCCCGGAAGCCGGCGCCCTTGAACTGCGATGGCAGATTCTCAAGTGAGCCTCACCGCCGCGACGCTAACTGAGCGGCGCATCGCTTGGCTGACATTGTTTTTTGGCGCGCTGGCAGCCGTTGCCGCTGCACTCTTGCACCAACCGCTGTGGGCCGGTGGCCTGATGGTCGGCGCCGTTCTCGGATGGTTCAATTTTCGTTGGCTGCGGCAAGGCATGAATGGGCTGGCAGCGGCGTTTCAGGCGCGAGAGGGTTTTCCGCGGCCGCGTGTACCCATTGGCGCGTACTTCCGGGTGTTATTCCGCTACGCCTTGATAGCGATTACCGTGTATGTTATTTTTGAACTTCTGAAATTTCCTCTCGCTAGCATGGTCGTGGGTTTGTGTGCTCTGGGACCGGCGGCAATCGTCGCAAGCATTTTCGAAATTGCCCGGCCTGCGACGTCGCGGAAATAGATGCTGCGGAGATGACGGCGCTGGGAAAAAGTGATTCGTAGAAAATAGAACGACGGGGAGTTAAACATCTCGCAGCTGAAATTCATATGGAACACGTAAGCGCGCTAACTCATCTAGTCAATCGCATCTTCGGCAGCTACGCTCTGTCTTTGCTGTCAGCGTTGCACGTCAAGCCGACGGATCCGGAAAATCCTATCCCCGAGCACATCGTCATGGCGTTGGCGGTTCTGGTCGTGGGCACTCTTCTGGCTCTGTGGGTCCGCTCCCGACTTTCGGTGGAACGTCCCGGCGCGTCGCAGCAAATCGCTGAAATTCTCCTCAATAATCCAATGGGCTTCGGCATCCGCGACGTGCTCAGTCAGAATGCCGGTCACCATTGGGAGCGCTACATCCCGATGGTCGGCTCTATCGCGTTATTCGTTCTTCTGGGCAACTTGTTCGGTGCCTTCCCGTTTCTCACCGCGCCAACGAGTGTGTATACCGTACCGCTGGCCTGCGCGATCATCACTTTTCTCTATTTCAACTGGCAGGGCATTCGCCATCACGGCCCCATCGGTTACCTAAAACATTTCACCGGCCCGGTCGCCTGGCTTGCTCCCTTGATGTTCCCGGTAGAAATTCTCAGCACCAGCGCACGCCTCTTATCTCTTTCTGTTCGCCTGTGGGCCAACATTTTTGCCAGCGACATTATTTACGGTTTATTTCTTGGACTGTTTGCGGGCGCATTCACTTCCGGCTGGAGCAAATCGCTAATCCTCGGCATAGTCGTTGGCGTGCTGCCGGCGCTGGTTCCTATCCTATTCATACTTCTGCACGTCTTCGTTTCCGTTGTGCAGGCTTACGTGTTTACGATTCTGCCCGCCGTTTATATCGGCATGGCCACGGCAGACGAGCACTAACAATTTTGTTAGCCGCTCCAGTGTGAGCCCGGCTGCACGGTGTCCGGGAACCACCTCCTGGCGGCAATTCATGAGGAGGCAGTAAATGAAGAAGGCAGCAGTCGTTCTGGTAGCACTCGTAATTGTAATGCTCGTCGTTCCCGCGGCATTCGCGCAGGACAACGCTCCCGCAGGAGGCAAGCTCCCGCTCAACCCCACCACGCTCGCGCTGGCCGCCGGTTTCGGCGTAGCCATCGCCGCTTTCGGTTGCGGTCTGGGCCAGGGACGTATCGCCGCCGCAGCGTGTGAAGGCATCGCACGCAATCCCGGCGCTACTGATGGAGTTCGCGGCGCCATGATTCTCGGCCTCGTCTTCGTAGAAACCCTAACGCTCTTTACCTTCGCGCTGGGCTTTTTACTGTACCGCCTACTCTAATCGTTGCTGTTGACTCAACTCATCCCGTTGTAAGGAACGGCCCGGACTAAAATCTTTGGGCCGTTTTTGTTTTGCGCTTCGTGACCAAAGATAGAACTCAGGCTCGCCGCGGACGGCCTTGCTTGCGATGAGGTCCAGTCGCCGTGCAAGGACTCAAGCAACCAGCGTGGTAAAATTTGCGCGTGAAAAAAGAAAGCATACATCCAGCTAAAGCTGTTTCCGGCGGCGTCGAACCGCCCGGCGACAAATCCATCTCGCACCGCTACGCGATGCTCGCGGGGCTGGCCGAGGGGACCAGCGAGCTGCGCCATTTCTCAGCAGCGGTCGATTGCCACAGCACGCTTGCGTGCATGAAAGCATTGGGCGTCGACGTGAAGATCGAGAAAGACTCGGTGAAAATTACCGGCCGCGGCTCGCGCGGCCTGAAAAGCAGTTGGCGCGCACTGGATGCGGGAAATTCCGGCACGACCATGCGTTTGTTGGCTGGAATCCTTGCGGGGCAAAAGTTCACTACGCGGCTGACCGGTGACGATTCGCTGCAAAAGCGTCCCATGAAGCGCATCGTGGGCCCGCTGCGAGAAATGGGCGCGGACATTCGCGCGCGCGAAGATAATTTTGCGCCGCTGGAAATTCACGGCACAGCGCTGAGAGCCATCGATTGCAAAATGCCCATGGCCAGCGCGCAGGTGAAGTCCGCGGTGCTGCTGGCGGGATTGTTTGCCGAAGGCGTAACCGCGGTAACGGAGCCGGCGCGCACCCGCGACCACACCGAACTGGCGCTTGAAGAATTTGGCGCCACCATTGAAAGGCACGGAAAAACCACGCGCGTCCATGCACTAAACAGAGCGTCCAACGGCTCCGGGAAGTTGATCGCTAGATCACTGGACGTGCCGGGCGATTTATCTTCGGCGGTGTTTTTTATTGCCGCGGCCTCTTTATTTCCCGAGTCGAGCTTGCTGATTCACAACGTGGGTCTGAATCCCACGCGCACCGCCATTCTCGACTTGTTTTTGTCCATGGGCGCGGCTATTCAAACGCCAACGTTGCGCAGCGCGCATGGCGAACTGGTGGGCGACCTGGCCGTAAAAGGCGCGACGCTGAAGGGCGGCGTGATCGAGGGCGACCAAATAGCGCTGCTGATTGATGAATTGCCCATGCTGGCGGCGCTCGGTCCCTACACCGAAAATGGTATCGAGATTCGCGATGCTAAGGAATTACGCGTGAAAGAAAGCGATCGCATCGCGGCGCTGGTGGAAAATTTAAAACGCATGGGGGCTACCGTGGAAGAGCGGCCGGATGGACTTAAAGTGGAGGGCCGCAAAGCGGGGAAATTGCGCGGCGCGGAAATCGATCCCCATGGGGACCATCGCATTGCCATGGCGTTCGCGGTGGCGGCCTTGGCCGCCGAAGGAGCAACGGTCATTCGCGAAGCCGAATGCGCGGGAGTTTCTTACCCGACATTTTTCGAGGACTTGAAACGAGTGGCGGAGCGATAGATCCGCGGTATTGCAGTCGCCAACCGGAAAATTGGCTTTGCGGCGAACTGCTAATTTTCTTCCGGTTCAGGAATCTCCGGTGCAGCACCTGCCCGCGGAGGCCTAGGAACGCGCGGCGGCGATGGCGGCTGCATGGAATCGCCGCTGGTCTTACGCAGCGAAATATTTCCGTAACTGGTTTTCAAGGCAATCTTCGTAGCACGGCCAGTCCCGTACTTCCCCTGCAAGTGATTATCCCCTGAACCGCTCGACGTTTTGGAAAGCGTGCCGCCCGAAAAGTCCGAATCGATATCGCAGGAATG
Source organism: Candidatus Acidiferrales bacterium (assembly GCA_035603415.1). GTDB lineage: Bacteria > Acidobacteriota > Terriglobia > Acidiferrales > UBA7541 > Acidiferrum. The sequence continues at coordinate 5,308 of DATNKL010000190.1, read as the reverse complement.
GCAGTCCGCGGAAATTTCGAAACTCGAAGTGGCCGGCAGGCTCAAGGAAATTATCGCGTTGGCGTTGGTGATATCGATGTCGTCTTTGGGCGGCGAAGAGGATCGCACCTCGATGGTGCCATCGCGATTCTCAATTTTTGCTTTGCCGCCGACATTTTCCACGTCGACGTCGTAGCGATTGGTGCGCAACTGCAAATTTCCCGGCGCATCGGTAATTTCCAGATTGCCGGAGCCCAATTCCAGGTGCCCGCTGAGTTGGCTGAGCGTCAAATCGCTGCGCTGCGAAATATAGCGGACGCCCCTGGCAATCTTGTCCGCGCGTATCGGCCCGTAAAATTCTCCGTCCACGGTGAGACCACCGGATGCGCTGGTCACATCCACTTCGCCGCCTTTGCCGGCCAGCTTGATATCGCCCTTGGTGTCGGCAACTTTTGCGTCGCCATGACGCATATCGATACTCACGTCGCCGGTGGTATTGCGGATGTCCACATCACCATTGTGATTGTCGATGATCACCGGCCCCGCGATATCGGAAACTATAATGTCGCCCTTTTCGTTGCGAACCGTTACCTGCGATTTCTTCGGCACCACGATTTCCACATTGAAGCTGAGCCGCGAGTCGCCGGTATTCGACCCACTGGGACGAATTTCATAGCCGTCGCCATTTTTTACCACTTCCACGGAAACGCGATCGGCAAGCTGGGCCGCTTCGTTATCCGACCACGCGCGGACATTCTTTTTTCCACTTACGCGAATCTCCGCCTCATCGGAACTACGCACTGTAATGTCGCCGCGCGTGGAGCGCACAACAATGCGCGCGTTAGGCGCAACGGGTTTGGGTGCAACTTCCAGATCGTAGTCGTAAGAATTGCGGCCGAAATCGCCGAATTCCAGATGAGTGCCGGGGAATTTGCCTTTTACGGTATCGACGCCAACCACGATGCCGACCAGAAGAAGTAAGCCGAGTACCAGAAAGATTTCACCCGCTGTGATGCGAGCAGCGCCCGGCGAGTACCGGCCGGAAGTACGTTCGTAAAGCTTAATGAGTCCAAGAACAATAAGCAGAACAGGCCACCAATGCACGAGCACGGCCTCAAACTCGAAACCACGGTAATTGTGCAGCAGAAATGCAACGCCGAAAAGAATAAGCGCCACACCGCTGAAAATACCGCTGCTACGGGGCCGGGTCATGGAGGGCTATTGGCCCTGTCTCGGATAATTTCCGGGCACGGGATTTGCAGGCGGGACTGGCGTCCCGGCGGGTGGAACTGGCGGCGCACCGGCGGAAGAGATGTGCCCATCCATGGGAGCCATTGCGGATGCGAGATTAATAATGCCGATCACCACCAGCATCACCGGCCACGTTTGTCGAAACGAAAAGCCGCTGTGGGTCTGTTCGAGGAGAAACAATACGCCCACGGTGATGAGCACCGCGGGCCCCATCAAACTGCGGATGGTACAGCTGCGGCAATTGCAACGAATGCGGTCGCTCATCTGTGTTGGCCTCCAACAACTTTTCCTGCATCAATTCTCGCTCGCATTTTTCTGCGCGGCGAGATCACGACGGGCGCCCCAGCCGGTTGCGGAACATCAACACGCCAACGCCAATGAGAATCAGGGGCCAGAATCGCTCTATCCGATAAAACGGAAACCACGCGAAATTGTTCAAGAGAAACAGTACGCCGACGCCAATTAGAATGATGGGACCGATCGGTCGCTCTTTGCTCCACGACTCCAGCGGATCGACGGTAGGCTCGCCCATCTGCTTGGCTTTGGCGGTGCGCATGGCATCGAAAGCCATGTAGAAAACAAACCCCGCGAGCAGCAGTCCGAGCACAGTATCCGCACCGCCACCCAGATCGCTGCTCAGTCCCACAACCATGGCCGCGAATACCACAATGTGAATCAGCGCTTTGTTGTATTCCCCGTTGTAGATCGCGCCTAAACCCGGACAGAATCCCAACGCGAACGCAACGCCAGGGCTACTGGCTGTGCGTGGACGCGGCGGAATCGCACCCGGTTGTTGACCGGGCGGCGGAACGTAAGGCCCAGCCCCGGCTGCGTACTGCGCCGGACCGCCACTAGCATAAGGACCGCCAGCCGGTGGATTTGTGGGAATACCAACTGCTTCAGCCAGGCAATCTTCACAATAAAAAACGTCGCGAATCGGTCGCGCACAAACGGAACACAGCGCTTTACCACAGTTTCGGCAATAGCCGATAGCGTCCGCATCCGTATGGACCGCACACTTCATCGCATTCTCCTCTCGACGAAAAGCGGCAAATCCGCAGCCAGCATTTGCAGATTTCTCTCGATGCCATTCGCGCGATTCTGCTGCTTCGGGGAAGAGGGATTAGTGCCATCACTGCTGCCGGGATCGCCTTTGGGAGCAGGCTGCCGTCTGCTACGATCCTGGGCCGGAATTTGCTGGTCATCCTGGCTGAGACGAGATTGAATTTCGTAAACCACCCGAAGATCGCTGACGAACTTCGCGCCGCGCGCGTATACCAGGTGAACCTGTTGGTCGGCGTGGCGATAAATAGTGGCCGGCTTCAAGTCCGCGAGGCGCGGTTTGCGCCATGAAAAAGTGGAGCTGGAAACCACGATCAAGAACGTAGCTACCACCGAAGCGAAACCATAACCAACGCGCGGATTCGCCAGCGCGCGCAGCCAGCCAAACGCGGCGCGCCAGCCCGTTACCGTTTCACGCGGCCCAAGCGTTTTATCCAGGATGGCGTAGATGAGCCGTGGCGGTGGCTCGATTTCATCCAGGGAATGAAGATCGGTGAGCAGATGCGAAACGCTGCCAAGCAACGCCCCGCACTGCGCGCAACTGGAAATATGGGCGTCAAATGCGCGTTGCTCCTCCGGCTGCAACAAGCCTTCGAGATAGTCGGTGAGCCGTGCTTCGGTTTCTTCGTGCGTCCAGTTCGGCAGAGAACTCATGATGGACCCACTCCCATCTGCTGCAAAATGCGAGCGAGTTCGATGCGGCCGCGGTTGATGCGCGATTTCACCGTGCCCTCAGGCACGGATAACGTTCGTTGTATTTCGCCGTATTCCAGTTGCTGAAGGTCGCGCAAAATGACCGCTTCGCGCAATTCCGGCGATAACTTGGTCAGAGCTACTTGAATTTGCGAGCTAAGCTCGCCCAAAAGTGCCAACTCATCAGGACGGCGGGCCGAAGACGCCTTGTTTTCCACCACCGGCATCGCATCGTCGAGCGAGTCGGTCACGCGGTCCCTTTTGGTGCGCCGGTAATGGTCAATTAACAGGTTTCGAGTCACGCTAGTCATCCAAGTTGCGAAGCCCCCGTAAACCGAACGGTAGCTGCCCAGGGTCTTATATACCCGCAGAAAGACGTCCTGCGAGAGGTCCTCGGCCTCCGCCCCATTCCCCGTAAACCTATAACAAATGTTATAGATACGGCGGGTGTGGCGGCGCACAAGTTCCTCCCAGGCCGACCCGTCGCCCTGGAGGCATTGCTGGACCAGTTGGGCATCCTGCTCCAACGTATCATCAGCCTCGAATTCCCGCTACGATGCAAGGGTGACCGCTTTCCGCAGTTACGCAAAGCAGCCAATCTCGGCCTGCCATTAATGGAACGTAAACTCCAGGTAAAATGTTCCCTATACCTACCTGCCTGTGGGCAACAAGCGAGCAACCGTGCGGTGCATACTACCGAGGTAGGTCCCTAGATACAAGGCACAGCAACTATTTACTGCGTGAGCAGGCCGTGCTTGGACTTAATTTCGGCGAGGAGCCGCTCAACCTCAGTGTCGCGGTCGAGGCGTGCGAGGCGGTCGCCCGCATTTTCGTTAAGCAGCTCAACCTCGGCGCTGGCGACGGCTTCGGTGCGGTTGACGCGGTCCTTCAAGCGATCAAACGAGGAGCTGTTGGACTGATCGCCCAACGCCGACTGGGCACGGGCGGCTTTGCCGAGCGCTACGCCGCGGCGATGACGCGCGAGAAACAGATCACGCTTGGCCTTGGCTTCGTCGAGCTTTTGTTCCAGCTTGATCAGCGCGTTCTTCAAAGTTTCCACTTGTAGTTTCTGGTCGTCCACCTGCTCGCGGTAACTGACCGCGAGTTTCTGTGAGGTCTGAAAACGATCCAGCGCCGCGCGGGCGAGATCGTCCTGCTGCTTTTCTACCGCGAGTTCAGCCTTGCGCATCCAGTCCCTCCCTGCGTCTTCATTTTCGCAAAGCTTTTTTTCAAGCATGTGCTGGTCCGCGATGGAGACCGCGACTTGCGTCTTGACCTGAAGATATTGATTGTCCATGTCCAGGATGACCTGCTTGATGAGCTTTTCCGGATCTTCCGCGCGATCGATCATGTCATTCAGATTGGCGCGGATTAAAGTGCTGACACGTTCCAAGAGTCCCATAACGTTTCTCCTTTGCTATCAAAGACTAAATTCCAATTCCTGAGCCCAATTTCCGTGAAACTTTTCTGTCACCCATGTTTGCCTAATAGAACCTCCCGGCGAACTTTAGAAAATTCACCGGGAGGGAACTGCCGGTTAGAGCGTGGAAGCAGGTGGAATAGCCGGCTTCACTGCTTTGTCGCCAATCACGCGGACTTTACCCAGCAACTCCGACATCTGCATGCCCGATAGCGCTTCAAACAGTGCCGGCACTTGCGCAGCGATCTTGGTGATGTCGCCGGTGAGTTTGTAGGCGCCAGCGGCATCGCCATTCCCGGTCGAGACGATGGTGACCTTGTCCACTTTGCTCAATGGTTCGCTCAGCGCTCGCACCACTTCCGGCATTCCGGTAATAAGTTTGTCGAGCACCGCAGCCTGGTTGTATTCCTGGAAAGCTTCCGCCTTGACGTTCATGGCCTTGGCTTCGGCTTCGCCCTTCTTGAAGATGATTTCAGCTTCCGCTTCACCTTGCGCGCGAATGGAAGAAGCTCGGCCTTCGGCTTCGCTGATGAAGCGTTGGCGTTCGGCATTGGCAATCGTTTCGATGCGTTGCCGCTCGATTTCCGCGGGCTTCAGCACCGTAGCGATCAGCTCGCGTTCGCGGCGTTCGATTTCCGCCTCCTGCACTTTGACCTGCGCTTCGCGCTCGATCTGCTGCACTTTCACGGATTCCGCGATCACCCGTTGTTGCATAACGTTGGTCTCGATCTCGTATGACTTGTCTGCGGTGGCCTGGGCTTTCTTGGTCATTTCGAGGAAAGCGGCCTTTTTTAGGTCGAGGTCGCGGTTGGCTTCCGCTTGCTTTGCCAACGACGCGGTTTCGGCGGCCACACGCTCCTGATCGGCTTGCGCTTTGGCGACAGCGGCGGCGCGTTGAGACTC
>DATNKL010000066.1:0-29669 GCA_035603415.1 Candidatus Acidiferrales bacterium | reverse complement strand
CTCCGCGACCTCTTGGTAGACACCCTGCAAGCCGGCGCCGCCGAGCACGCTGAACTTTTTAACTCTGAGATTCTTCTAAAATTTGTTCGTCTTCACCTGGAAAGAAAAGCCAATATCGGGTACCACCTGTGGGGTTTACTGATTCTGTTTCTGTGGATGAACAAATGGCAGATTCAAACCAGTTCGCGCGCGACCCAGAAAGTATTGGCTTACGCAGAAACTGGCTCCTCTATCTAATAGTTCTTTTAATCGCGGGCGCAATCTATCTGGGATGTATTGTCTCGCCTCCCTCTCTGATGGACGACGTCGACGCGGTGCAAGCGCAAATCGCCAGGAATATGTTGACCTCCGGCGATTGGGTGACGGCGCGCCTGGACGGCGTCATATATCTGGAAAAATCTCCGCTTCATTATTGGATCAACGCCGTCTTCTATGAACTGTTGGGAATTTCAGATTGGTCCGCGCGCGTTCCCTACGCACTTTCCGCGATCGCGCTGGCATTGCTTACCACCGCGTTCGGCATTTGGGCTTTCGGTAAGAGGGCCGGTTTTTACGCCGGCCTGTGTATAGCTACTTGCGCCGGGTTATTTCTTTTCACCCGCATCCTGATTCCGGACGTAATGCTGACCTTTACGATTGCCTTGGCGATGTGGGCGTTCCTTCGAGCGCTCGATCCGCAGGAAACCCACCCCTGGGTGTGGGCCATGATATTGGCGGCGAACCTGGGGCTTGGCTTGCTCTTGAAAAGCCTGGTAGCCATTGTTTTTCCCCTATTCACGGCGCTCATTTATTTGGCCGTAACGCGGCAATTGTTTGTTCGCCAAACCTGGAGGCGTCTTCACCCCATCAGCGGCACACTTATCGTGCTGCTAATCGCGGCGCCGTGGCACGTGTTGGCCACGCTTCGTAATCCGCCGTATTTTTCCTTTTCATTGCACAGCGGCCCGGGTGAGTATCACGGCTTTCTGTGGTTTTTCTTCATGAATGAACAGGTCTTGCGTTTCCTCAACCTTCGTTATCCGCGCGACTACAACACGGTTCCGCGTCTCTACTTTTGGCTATTCCATCTGATTTGGCTTTTTCCCTGGAGCGTGTATCTTCCGGCAATCTTTAAATTGTCCTTCAAGCCCGTCGATCGCGCCGGCCAAACTCGCCTGCTCGCCTTATGTTGGATCGGCTTTCTGATGACATTTTTTACTTTCTCCACCACGCAAGAATATTATTCGATGCCCTGCTATCCGGCGTTCGCTCTGCTACTGGGGTCGGCCATGGCAACACGTGACAGATGGATCCGGCTGGGCACCAGAGTACTTTGCGTGTTGGTTGCCTGTGCGGCTGGGGCAGGCATCGCCATTCTGATTATCGTGCGGCAAGTTCCCACTCCGGCGGACATCTCCGTCGCGCTCGGTTACCATCCGGAGGCTTACACTCTTTCGCTGGGCCACATGGAAGACCTGACGCTCCGCTCCTTCGCCTATCTCCGTCGTCCACTGGCCGTGGCTGTGGTGGCCTTTCTCATCGGCGCGGTCGGAAATTTAGTGTGGAAGGGCCAACGAGCTTTTCTGGCCACAGCATTGATGATGGTCGTGTTTTTTCATGCCGCGCGTTTGGCCATGGTGTCATTTGATCCTTTTTTGTCTACCAGGCCGCTGGCCGAAGTGATTCTGCGTGCTCCTCCGGGAAAGCTGATCTCCGCGTACCCCTATTATGAATTTTCGTCAGTGTGGTTCTACACCAGCCGTAACCCTTTAATCTGGAATGGCCGGTATAACAATTTGGAATACGGCTCCTACGCTCCGGGCGCCCCGGACATTTTTATCGACGATGCGCGAATGCAATCGCTGTGGCGCGATGCGGACCGCTATTACTTAGTCGCTGAAGATGGACAACTCCCACGTATTAGCGATGCACTGGGGCAGCAATTGAATCCCGTCGCGCACAGTGGGGGTAAAACTGTGCTGACCAATCATCCTTTGCCAGACAAAGTGCCAATTTTCGCCCCGTAACAATTTTTTGTGATTTCCATATCAAGTGTTTACAGGCCGCACGAATAACCGCAATAATAGTTGTGTTCGGATCAGGCCCGAGTTTTCTGAACGTTATATCCTTGAATGCCATACTCTGATTTCCTAGCATTGAAAAATCCGGTATACGACCAGCGCGGTCGTTGACAACAGTATTAGGAGTCCTATGAAAATCGCCGTACTCGGTGGAGACGGATATTGTGGTTGGGCCACAGCTTTATATTTGTCGCAAAAAGGTCATGCGGTCGCCATTGTCGACAATTTTTTGCGCCGCCAGTGGGATCATGAGCTCGGCGCGCAAACTCTGACTCCCATCAGACCGCTCTCCGACCGCTTGCGCATCTGGCAAAAAATAACCGGTAAGACCATCGAGCTGTTCGTCGGGGACGTTGCCGATTACGATTTCCTGGAATCCACGATCAAGGCCTTTGAGCCCGATGCGATCGTGCATTTTGCGGAGCAACGCTCCGCTCCTTACTCGATGATCGACCGTAAGCACGCCATCTTTACGCAGGTAAACAATGTCGTAGGCACTATGAACGTGCTTTTCGCGATTCGTGAGCTGCGTCCCCAATGCCACCTGATTAAGCTGGGCACCATGGGGGAATATGGCACGCCCAATATCGATATCGAGGAAGGCTACATCACCATTGAACACAACGGCCGCAAGGATTTGCTGCCGTATCCGAAGCAACCCGGTTCCTTTTATCACCTCTCCAAAGTTCACGACAGCCACAACATTATGTTTTGCTGCAAAATCTGGGGCATTCGCGCCACGGATCTGAATCAGGGTGTGGTGTATGGGACCATGACTGAGGAAGTCGAACTCGACGAGGCCTTGATCAATCGCTTCGACTACGACGATGTATTCGGCACGGTATTGAACCGCTTTTGCGTGCAGGCCGCCATCGGCCAGCCGCTGACAGTTTACGGTTCGGGCGGACAAACCCGCGGCTTCCTGGACATCCGCGACACGGTGCGTTGCATTGAAATTGCCTGCGAGAATCCCGCGAAAGCCGGCGAGTGCCGCGTCTATAACCAATTTACCGAACAATTCTCTGTATTAGAACTGGCGCGCATGGTGGAAGCCGCAGGCAAAAAACTTTCCATGAACGTGGAGATTGACCATCTGCCAGATCCTCGCGTGGAGTCCGAGCAGCATTACTACAACGCGAAACATTCGAAACTAATCGATCTCGGCTTGCAACCGCACTTCCTCTCCGACTCTTTGCTGGATTCTCTAGTAAACATCGCGGTGAAATACCGCGACCGCGTGGACGCTTCCCTCATGCTGCCGCAGGTGAATTGGCGCGAACCACGCAATGACCGGCGCCTGCAAAAGAGCATGACCGCCCGCGCTACACTCGGTGGCGCGGAAAACAGTGGAGTCCGCACCGGCAACGCCAAACGCTAGCCGCTACTTAACGCAGATTTTCGTTAACGCGTTGAGCGAAGGCGAAATCAAATGGGAATGGCTCCCCATCCAGGCTATTTTCAAAGCGCGCCACGAAACGTTGAACAATAGGCTCTTTGCTGCCCAGAAATTCGATGGTGGCAACTCGCTGCTTGTGAGAGTCCAGCCACACCATTCGTTCATCTGGTACCTCGTAGCCGCAATAAAGTTTCGACAAGCGTGAATGCGGAACGGCGTACTCGCGCATGGCCATGAGATGCGACCCGAGATTCTGCATGGACGAAATCCCCAGACGATTGGCGGCATGTACGTTGAATTTGCCGCCAAATTCCAGGCCATTCTGTTGGTCGTATTGCCGCTTCCAATTTTCGATTTCGGACAACAAGCAATACTCGAAATGGACTCCGGCCTTTAATCCTGCTCTAGGGGCGGCGTCCCGCAACAAAGTGGTCTCTTCCCGCGAATATATCCACGGCTTTTCCACGATCACGTGTAAACCCGCGGCAATCGCCGCTCGAATCAATGCCGGCACGTGCGCTCCGGGAGGCACGCAAAGCCACACGATGTGCGCCCTGCTGTCCGAAAAAGTTTGCGCTAATCGCGCTTCGTGAGCGCCGCTACTCTCGTCGGTCTTTCTGCGTAGACCCAGTGCCAATTCAACGCGTCGTCCTTCGGCCAGCAGCATCGCCTGCATTCTCGTGCCCCACCGCCCCCTGCCAACGATTAGATACGCGGGGCCATTAGCCTTAGCCATAACTGGCAATCTTCTCGCAAACCATTCTCGCTGCCTTCACCGCACCGACGACCTTGCCGGAAAAAATATGAATCTCTCCCGGAAGACCATCCTGCACATACAAAATTCGGCGGTCCTGTTCCGGATTGTCTTCCACCACCCTCAACGTGAACCGGGACCCTAGGTATTTCGCATCCTTCGCTGCAGGCACTGCTTGGCAGCAATCCTCTCGCATAGCTTCAAACCGCGTATTTGATGCGGTGGCAAATTCGCTTTGGTTCAACACCTTCAAATACTTTTCAGGAATCGGGTCTTCCGGATTGGAGGTACTCCAATGATTGGTATGCTTGGCGGAACCAAATAGCGAACAACGCGAACTCCCGTACGGGTCAAACGCGGTAAACGGCCCGTCGATCACCACCAGCGCTATGCCCTGCAGCTCCCTCGGCAATTCGATCAAAATTTTCTCGGCGACTTGATATTTCGCGATTTTAAAAATATCGCGGCTGGCTCCCATTCCGTAGGTCGCCCAGACCACGAAATCGTAATCTCCGCGCATCTCCCGCAAAAAAGCGCGCTGCTCAAACTTTATTCTCCACACGCCTAACCGCGATTCAATCACCGAGCGCAGCAAATCAGGATCGTATATATTTTCCTCGACTTCATAACACTGCTCGATGTACTCGAAATCCATCCACGCCGGGCGACAAGCATGCAGTGGAAGCCCATGTGATCGCACGATCTGCTCGTACTCCTGGGGCCCGGTGCGTGAGCCTTCCCGCGGAATGGCGTAATAATGCCGGCTGTTTCGAACGATAGCTGGCGCAAACGCCTCAAGAAATTCCCGTCGCGCCTCCAGCGTCTCGGTGATTGTTTCTGGACTGCGCGGGTAATGATAACCGGAGTGAACGCGATACTGATTGATTGCCGATGCTGCTCGCATCACGCCCAGCGGATCGAACAAAGTGACTTGATGGCCCTGCTCAGCTAACCGGATTGCCGCCGTTGCTCCATAAATCCCGGCCCCAACTATAGCGATTTTTGCGCCCATCTTATGAGGGAACGAATTTCACCGCATCCGCGGTTTATTTTATTCGAACGCTAACTTCATCCAGCTTTTGGGCCAGCTGCCTGCCGGGCACCAGCATCCCGCCTCTGACAATATAATCCACTCCTCGCCAACGAATGCCGCGGCGCACAAAGCTGGCCAGCCAGATAAAAAATGCCGTCGCATCCCAAGTCACAAACAGGGGTAGCGTCTTCCACAGGCTCGTCTCTCGCAGCCCCCAAGTCCCCACGCACAAAGTCATCACCGTACGCAGCGCCAAATACATTCCGAAATAAAAACCCGCAACCGCCAACGTTGGATGCACGGTCACAGCAAGCAGTGACCACGCCAGTCCCTGCGTAAAAATTAAACCCGCGTGCCCCCATGGCCGCATGTGGCGCATCACCGTCATCCACCGTAGCCGCTTGACCAGCAGCCCGCCTAGCGATTGATAGTCCGCCACGGTCTGCACCGCATAAGGCAGCATCTCCATCGTCACACCCTGTGCGGCGATCAAGCGCCCGGTCAGCAGATCGTCAGCCGGCCGGTTCTCCAACGCCTGAAATCCCCCGAAACCCGCCAGCAGTTTGCGAGTGGTCACAATGGTTTGTCCAAACGCGAATTTCACGCCGTCAAGCAGCCACGCCACCATGACCCCCGGATAAAAATCAGAAATCATACCCACCGATTGAAAGCTTTGCGCCATGGTGGTGTCGTCCACGGAGACATACAAGCAGGTAACGCCGCCCACCTTCGGATTCTGCAATGGTGCGACTACCGTCCTGAAATAGTCCGGCTTCACGCGAACATCACTATCATTAATCACCAGCACTTCATGCTGGGCTTCATCCACCAAGCGCACCAGTTTGGCCACTTTGTCATTGATGGCATCGCGGCCGGAACCATATAAAATTCTGATTTTGCAGTCGGGAAAGTCACGCACCAGTTTTTCAAGCACTGGCACGGCCCGATCAAACTGGTCGTGCACGCAGAAGAGCAACTCGTAGTCCGGATAATCCTGCCGACAAAAACTTGCGAAATTTTCGTACGCTTCTGGGTCCAGGCCGCGAACCGGCTTCAAATTACTGATAGGAGGGGTGAAATCGGGTTTTTGCGTCTGATTGCGGCGGGCGCTTTTGAAAAATCTTATAGAGCTATAGATTGCGATCAGATAATAAATAAACGGAATGGCCGCGACGACCAGAACGAAATACTTGAAAACCGGCGAAATTATCGCACCTCTCGCATTCGGATTCCTTTGCGTCCGGAGTTCTCCTGGAGCATGAGGTCGGCCGCTCCCATCAGACCCGGAGAAAGAATATCAAAAAAGTGGTGTCCCATGCCGCCGAGACCATATTCCCGAAAAGTCACACCGCCTTTAAACGCCGTTCAATATTGGGGGAGATTCACACAACATCAAGTAAACTTAGAGTCTTACATCCGAAGCGCATAGAGGCATCCTCGATCAATGACCGATTCACCGGGCTTACATCTTAAAACTCTTCTACTGCTTCTGATGATTGTAGTGTTCGCCCCGCTGGGCAACGTCTTGCTCGGCAAAGGCATGAAAACCATCGGCCCGGCGACACATTGGGCGGTGGCCGATTTGTGGAACGTTTTCGTTCGTATCTGCTCCTCCGGCTACATCTGGCTGGGCATTGCATCGTTGATGACTTTTTTCGTCGCCTATATGCTGGTGCTAACTTGGGCCGATTATAGCTACGTGCAGCCCGCCTCTTCGTTTTCCTACGCCATGGTCGCGCTACTCGGCTATCTCTTGCTCGGCGAGGTGATTACGCCACTACGTTGGGTCGGAATCGGCGTGATTTGCCTGGGCGTACTTATCGTGGGATACACTCCTCCCCGCACGACCACCGCGGTCAAGGTCTGACTTGCGCGAACTCCTTTTACTCTGCGTGATCGTGGTGGCCGGTACCGGGGGCGAGCTCTGCGTGACTCGCGCCATGAAACAAATCGGCGAAGTCACCGATTTCCGGCCCGCGGCGTTGGCGCGATTTATTTTCAGAGCCTTGACAGTGGGCTGGATGTGGATGGGCATCGCCATGATGGCCCTAGCGTTTTTCGCCCTGCTGACCACACTATCATTCGAGAATGTAAGCTTCGTAGTTCCCGTTACGGCGCTCGGCTACGCGGCCGGCGCAGTGGGCGCGGTGTTGTTCCTGCGCGAACGCATCAGCGCTCAGCGATGGATCGGCGTGTTTATTGTGTGCATCGGGGTCACCCTCGTGCTGTTCAGCAGACATTAACCACCAGCTGAACGCCGTCCGTAGATGCAAATTGCCGGGGCAACTACCGTTGCTGCGGTTGTACCTGCGCCGGAGCGCCGATCTTGATGGTTACCCCGAATCGTTTGTAGTTGGCATAACGCACCGTCATGCGAATGTGCACTGCCCCAGTGCTGAATTGCAGCATATCGTCCGCCCGAGTATAGGTAGGAAACCAGTAGTGCCCCTCAATATTTTCGCGGAACGTCTCAAAACGCGGAAACACATTTTCCTGCCCATGCTTTTTAATGTCCGGAACCGCTTTCCCATCGGTCTTGACGATCTCGAGATCGGCGTCATCCACCCAGATGCGCCCCTGAAAATATCGCTGGTTCTTCTCCAGTTTTTTGGGACCGACATCGAAAACGTAGGTATTGAGTTGGTCGACGGCCTCGCGCCCAACATACTTGATGTCGTATTTAGGTAATTCTTCGGTAGTGAGCACGAACGGCTGCACGTGCTCCAGGTCGTCCAGGTCCTGCTGGGACATCTGAATTCTCTGCAGTGTCGAAGCGGGCGCATACATTACCTTCTCGTAACGTTTCCCGTCTGGCGTAAAAAGAATATCGCTTCTCATCTGGTACTCACCATCGGCCATCCCGTCGGCATCTATCGTTTGTATTACGAACGTCTGCGTATAGGTGTAGTTATCGCGCTCCTTCTTGAACTCCGCCTCGCGCGCCGCAAAGCGCTGAATGATCTGGTCCACAGGTAGTGCGGGCGGTTGATTGGAAATAGTCGACGTCGCGCCTTGGGACGTCGTCGCCGGTGCCGGGGTCGTGGGCGTCGCATCGGGCTTGTTCTGTGGCTGAGGCGCGCTGGAACTTGGCGGAGTCTTCAGCGGGCCTTGCTGCTGCGCTCCCAGCGACATACAATACACCGATGACACGGCTAGCTGCACAGCCATAGCAACACCCACTGCATAAGCCATCGCCTGGCGCACTTGAAGGTTACAAAGCATCCGCCTACGCTCCTTATTCTTCATCACTGAATGAGATGCATTTTTCTAGGATACAGCAACTTCATAGGGGAGCAGAAAGCGCACCAGCGCAAAGCTGCGTAGAAACCATCTCCGTAGGTCGCGAAGGAAGAAAAGAAGAAACCAGCCAATGTCAGGCTTCGATAATTTGATTCTTTACGGCGTAGCGCACCAATTCGCTTACCGAATGCAGTTCCAGTTTCCTCATGATATTGGCGCGATGCGTTTCCGCAGTCTTCACGCTAATATTCAGCGAAACCGCCACTTCCTTGCTGCTCTTCCCTTCCGCCAGCAGCTGCACGATTTCACGTTCTCTGGGCGTTAACCGGTTTCGCAGCACCGTTCCCGGATCGGGCGAATGGCCCCCGGCGTTGAATCCATTCAAAACCATGTCCGCGGCCCGGGCCGTGAAGTACGAGCGGTGATTGGAGACCGCTTCCACCGCCGCCACCAGGTCTCGGTCGGCGTCCGACTTCATAATGTATCCCCGAGCGCCCGAAGTCAGGATTTCGCGCACCAGTTGATCCGAAAAATGCAGTGTCAAAATCACGATTTCGGTCTTGGGCAAAATCTTCAATATCTTCCGCGCCGCTTCCAGGCCGTTCAGCTCGGGCATGCTGATATCCATCACCACCACTTTGGGCTTAAGTTGCTCTGCGAGCGTCACCGCTTCGCGGCCAGTGCTCGCTTCCGCGCACACTTCCCAGCCCGGCCTCGAATTAAGCAAGTGTTTTAAACCGCGCCGGACAATGTCGTGGTCGTCAGCAACCAGAATCTGCATCGCGTCTCCACGCGGCCTGACCGACTTCTGTTCGCTTCCAACAGGTGGTTTATCCACGGCTAAACCTAACCTTTCAAGTAAACCCGAACTAGTCCCTATCTCCAGTTCTGTTATAGCACTTATGTCAGCTTTGAACCAACCGGCACGCGCGAACGACCCATGCCAAATGAGCTGTTGCGCGCTAGACTATTTGAACCGCGGGCTCCGCAGGAGAAGTTCGCTCTGGAAAAAAAGTTTCATGACGCAGTAGCTTATCCACCGCCTCCAAAAGCGTCCCTCCCACCTGGGTTTTGGTCACGTATCCCTGGACGCCTATCTTTTTAGCTTCCCCGATCAATTGGTTGCTCTCATGCATTGAAAGAATAAGTATCGGCACCTTCGGCAGCGTTTTCCGAATTTCGCGCGCGGCCTCAAATCCACTTAATACTGGCATGGTGATATCTAGAATAATGAGGTCCGGCTTAAGGGCATTTGCCTTTTCGATCGTTTCCTTGCCATTCTCGGCTTCGCCGCACACTTCCACGTCGGTACGCGAGGAAAGGATGGCGCACACACCTTTTCGAACAGCTTCGTGATCATCAGCAATGAGTATTCGCAAGAATGGGGCCCCTTCCCATTTCAGGAATCCGTTAGGATCCGTCATTGATTAACGCCTATGTTACTCGCTTTGTAACCAGCATACTGCGATTTCCGTGTTGTAAATGCTATCTACAAATTTGCCCACAGCTTTGCGATGCGTCTAAGTCCCCGCTCTCCAAATGCGACTTTCGTTGCCAGCCGGGGTTTATCCTTACACTGCTCTAGCGTCATATCTTTATCGAACTACCCGCAGCCGAAAGCATAATTAGGAAAGAGGATTTACTATGCGTACGATCCATTACATCAAAACGGCGTTACTTGCTGCGATCATATTTGTCATACCGGCGGCCTCTTTCGCGCAAATCAGCGTAGGCATCGCGGTACGGGTTGCTCCGCCCGAATTGCCGGTCTACGTACAACCAGAATGCCCCGGGGAGGGATACATCTGGACCCCCGGCTATTGGGCTTACGGCGACGATGACTATTATTGGGTTCCTGGCACCTGGGTATTGGCACCCCGCGTAGGCGTGCTTTGGACACCCGGCTACTGGGGTTGGGGCGACGGCGGCTATTACTGGCACGCCGGTTATTGGGGACCGCACGTCGGTTTCTATGGCGGCGTGAATTATGGCTTTGGCTATGTCGGAGTTGGCTATCTGGGCGGACGCTGGGATGGCGGCCACTTCGCCTACAATCGCGCCGTGAACAACGTCAATGTGACGGTCATTCACAACACCTATAACACCAGGATCACCAACAACTATTACTCCTCAACCCGCGTTAGCTATAACGGCGGCAATGGCGGCGTCCGCGCGCGAGAAACCGCCCAGGAACAAAGGGCCGCGAGGGAACAACACATCCAGGCGACCAATGTTCAGTTTCAACACGAACATGCCGCGCGCTCCGATCGCTCCCAATTCGCATCCGTAAATCACGGCCGGCCGAATGTGGTGGCGACACCCAAGCCAGGCGCTTTCAATGACCGCGGCGTCGTGCACGCCAACGCCGCCGCTGCATCAAATACTCGCGCGAACGCACGCGCCGGCAATACCGTGAATTCGAACAATGCGCGTCCCAACGGGGCTCGCAACGACCGCCCAAACACTGCAAGTCAACCAAACGCCTCTCGTGGCGCCAACGCCAACCGAACGAATGCCGCGCAGGCCAACAACGCTCCACGTAACGCCCCAACAAACCACCAGGCGGAGGCACGTACTGTCTCACCGCGCAATACTTCTTCAGATCGGCCCAACAACGCGGGAAGAGCGACTAACAACACTCGAGCTAACACAACTGATCGGCCGGTTACCCAGCATTCGAGCCCACAGCGGTCGGCGCCTCCAGTGCGACAAGAGCAGAGCGCGCCTAGGTCTGCGCCCCAGCAGCAGCGCAGTGCGCCTCCGCAACAGCACGCCGCCCCACAGCAGCAACACAGCGCACCTCAGCAGGAACGCAGCGAACCTCGACAGGAAAGCAAGCCCCAGGGTCGCGATCCTCACGCCAAACCGTGATGGTTTGCCCTTGTGGGCGATTTCAGCGATGGGCCATTCGAACCTTCGAATGGCCCATTTTTATTTGCCCGGGTTTGTTAGGGTGATACGCCTTGCGGCTTTCCCAGCCCGTGCAACTCTTGTTCTCTGCTGCTGCTGACGTATAATTTCTCTTCACACTAAACAGCGCTTCTCGCGCGAGGCCGCATGCTAGACCATTACGTCGAACGAGTCGTGGATTTAACCGAACCCCAAGCAAACCAGCTCTTTGGCCTGACTGCCGACGCGGCGCGCCAAATCATCCTCAATTCCCCCGTCCCTGAAGTAAATACAATTTCTGGCTCTTTCGCGCTGGTCGCCCGCCTCGGCAAAACCGTAAAAATGGCTCGCTCGCTGGATCGCCCCATGCGCTACTTCCTGGCCAAGAGGCAGGAAGGCCCGGTCCTCATCGTCGCCCATCGTATCGACGCCATCTATAACTGGCTGAAAAGCGAGCAGCTCGATGGTCAATTTCATCCCAGCTATACGAGGATGGTCCCTGCACATCATGTTGTTGAACTTCAACTAATCGGTTGCCCCGACCCCGACCCGGTCTATACCCGCTTCTTCGCGCCGCAAAGCAATTCCCTGCCATCGAATCTCGACGAAATCGGCAAGACTTACATTTCCGCGCTGGCTGAGGAGCTTTCACTTTGGCTACGTCACCTGCCTGCCACCGAACCCATTGGTGTGTGTTTTTCCGGCGGGATCGACAGCGGCAGCGTATTTCTAACCGCGTATCACGTGATGCGTAAACTGGGCATGAGCCTGTCGCGACTGAAAGCCTTCGTTTTGGATTTCGGCGGCGGCCCCGACCTCGACCAGGCTCGCACATTTCTCGAATCACTCAACCTCGGATTGTTCCTCGAGCCCATCGACGCTGATCCATCTGCGCTTGACGCCAGGGAAACGATTCGCATCATCGAAGACTACAAACCTCTCGATATCCAATCCGCCACCATGGTATTGGCATTGTGCCGCAGCATTCGCGCGCGTTATCCGGACTGGCGTTATCTCCTAGACGGCGATGGCGGAGACGAAAACCTCAAGGACTATCCCGTCGAGGACAATCCTGAACTCACCATCCGCAGCGTCGTGAATAACCAAATGCTTTACCAGGAAGGCTGGGGCGTCGGCAAAATAAAACATTCTCTGACCTACAGCGGCGGATTGAGCCGTTCGTACACACGCACCTATGCGCCGGCACATCATTATGGCTTCTCGGGTTTCAGCCCGTTCACGCGGCCCAATGTTATCGCCGTGGCGGAAGCCATTCCCTTTATCGATTTGACCGGCTATGACGTGGCGCGACTCTACGAACTAAAAGGTGAGATCGTCTCGCGCGGAGTCGAAGCCGTAACCGGCATGCGCATGCGGGTTTTTCCGAAGCGCCGATTTCAGCATGGCGCGCTGCCGGAAGACGATATGCATCGCCAACTACCGTCCCAGGAACCCGACTATCGCAGACAATTTTTGTCGCTATATCGGTGAGCATCTTGTCTATTAGCGAACTGCACTCGCCTTATCCCGCAACCAATCTGGAACGCGATAACTGGATTCTCGAGCGGCGGCCCGCGCATGAAACCCTGGATCCGCAGAAACCCTACTTGTTTTTCGTCGAACAGGAACTGTCGGCTTCTGGCGAAATTCTTCCCGTGGCCACGATTTTTTTGACCAATCGAGAATGTCCGTGGCGTTGTGTAATGTGCGATCTGTGGCGCAATACTTTGACTAGCTCGGTTCCACCAGGAGCGATTCCTGCGCAGATCGATTTTGCCTTATCGCGACTTCCCGCCGCCCGGGTATTGAAGCTCTACAACAGCGGTAGCTTTTTTGACTTCCGGGCGATACCACTGGAAGATCATCCGGCAATCGCTGAGAGAGCTAACAACTTCGAGCGCCTAATCGTCGAAAATCATCCCGCCCTCGTCGATGACCATTGCCTGCGCTTTCGGGATCGCTTGAGATGCTGCTTCGAAATCGCCATGGGACTGGAAACCGTCCACCCGGATATTTTGCCGAAACTCAATAAGCGCATGACACTGGAACAATTTTCACCCGCTGCGAATTTCCTGCGCGCACACGATATCGACCTGCGTGTATTCGTTCTTGTGCAACCGCCATTCATGCCACCTCATGAGGCGGTTCTCTGGGCACAGCGCTCTGTCGACTTTGCTTTCGATTGCGGCGCGACCGCAGTTACGCTAATTCCAACTCGCGGCGGCAACGGCGCGATGGAAGCTCTGGCTGCTGACCAGCAATTTTCGCCGCCTCGACTGGAGACTCTGGAAGAATCCCTCAGTTATGGCCTGGGTTTGAAACGCGGGCGAGTCTTTGCAGATTTGTGGAATGCAGAAAACATTCCGTCTTGTCCTGTTTGCCGCACCGCACGCATCTCGCGTCTGCGTGACATGAATCTGTCTCAACTTAATCTCGCGCCGGCCCGTTGTGAACGTTGTGACCGTTGCGCATCCGCAAATTGAACGACGCTTACGACATTGCAGTAGTGGGCTCAGGCTTTGGCGGTAGCCTGCTTGCCATGATTGCTCACCAGTTGGGGCGCTCGGTAATCCTGCTCGAAAAAAACAAGCACCCGCGCTTTGCCATCGGCGAATCTTCGACGCCGTTGTCGAACATCCTGCTGGAAAGTTTGGCGACTCGTTATGCCCTACGCGGCATTGCGCCGTTATCCAAATGGGGCAGCTGGCAACGGACGTATCCGCACGTGGCGTGCGGCCTCAAACGCGGCTTCACGTTTTATCACCACATTTTCGGCGCACCCTGCACGAGCGATCCGGACCATCAGCATCAACTGCTAGTAGCCGCCAGCCCGCACGATCGCATCGCGGATACGCACTGGTATCGCGCCGAAGTAGATCATCTGTTCGTCAAGGAAGCTCAAACAATTGGAGTGCAATATCTGGATGAGGTCACGCTGCAAAGCGTTTCAGAATCGGAGAACGAGATTGGCTTTCACGCCCGTCGCAAC
The DNA here is from genome assembly GCA_035603415.1 of Candidatus Acidiferrales bacterium. Taxonomy (GTDB): domain Bacteria; phylum Acidobacteriota; class Terriglobia; order Acidiferrales; family UBA7541; genus Acidiferrum. The sequence goes on along the minus strand of DATNKL010000066.1, from coordinate 15,308 downwards.
AATGAAGATTTTTCTGTTCGCGCAAAATTTGTCGTCGACGCCACCGGTCCACGCGGTTTTCTCCACCACGCTCTCAACCTGCAGGAGTCGCCGCTCCCTGACTTCCCGGCCACCCAGGCGCTCTTCAGCCATTTCACCGGCGTCGGGCGCTTCGTGGACCAAATCTCAGACCACGCCTCGGAGCTCCCGCCTTATCCAGTAGACGATGCCGCCGTTCACCACATTTTTGAGGGCGGCTGGATCTGGGTCCTGCAATTCAACAATGGAGTCACCAGCGCAGGTGTGGCCGCCACTGACAAACTCGCTGGTCGCCTGCGCTTCTCAGAAGGACCAGCAGCCTGGCAGCGGCTCCTGGATTTAATTCCCGCCTTGAAAAATCAATTCGCAAATTCCCAGACAGTCCAGCCCTCCATCCACATGCCGCGCGTTTCGTTCCGCAGCAGTGCCGTGGCCGGTAAACGTTGGGCCCTGCTCCCGTCGGCCGCTGGATTTGTCGATCCCCTGCTTTCCACCGGCTTCCCGCTCACGTTGTTAGGCGTCTCGCGTCTCGCCGAAATCATCGAGCGCCACTGGGACAAACCCGAATTCGCCGCGAGCCTGGAATCCTATGCCTCTCAAACCGACAACGAATTACTCGCTGCCGCAGATCTGATCGCAGCCCTGTACGCCACGATGGCCAATTTTCCAGCCTTCACATCTCTCTCCATGCTCTATTTCGCGGCAGCCAGCTTTTCGGAATCGGCCAGGCGCCTCGGCAAATCTCACCTCGCGCGTTCATTTTTGTTGCATGACGATCCAGACTTCGCTCCCGCAATGCACAGATGCTTTCGGCACGCCAAACAAAACTGCACGTCGCTGGAAATTGAGAACCTAGCCAAAGGAGTCTACAAAGCCATCGACCCCATCAACATCGCCGGCCTGGCCAATCCTAGCCGCCGAAATTGGTATCCGGTAGACGCCAACGACATGCTCAATTCCGCCGCCAAGCTCCAATCAACAAAATCTGAAATATCGCAATTACTCGACAAGTCCGGTTTCTGGAAATAACCGCAACAAGCAGCGGATGACAAGATCGTTTCTCGAAGTTCAAATACAGAAAAGAGAGGACCCACCCTAAAAATCGAGGGTGGGGCACCCTCCGACTATTTATGGTTGACGTCGTCAAATCCTATCTTCCGCTCGCGGAACTCGTTCGCGACAAAACAATCGGTTGACCGGAAATAATCCCTTTCCCTTCCTGCACAGTTATAAACTGATTCGGCTTGACCGCCGTCATCGCATCGGTTTTCCCGCTGGGCCAAACAATTTGCACCGTTAACGTTCTATCTTCTTCCGGCTTCCCCAATCCGAATGTCAGCGGCATTTCACTTTGCGACAAATAACTCGATCCGGACTTCACCATCTGCATCTGCGACATCCCTTTATTTGTCTCCACCGTGACCTTAGCTCCAATGCCATCGCGATTCGACCGCGTTCCCACCGTCTTAATTCGCAGCATATCGTTCTGATTTCCATTGTCGTTTCGCAGCAATCGCGCCACGCCATTGTTCACAGTGATCACCAAATCGAGATCACCATCATTATCGAAATCGCCGTACGCCGCTCCACGTCCGACAACCTCAGCTTGCAAAGCCCGCCCCAGCTTGCCGGACACTTCTTCAAACTTCTTGTTGCCTTTATTCCGAAAAAGACTGGGCCGTTGCGCATATTTCACATTCGGCTGCACCACGCTGATGTCATCCGAAACATGCCCATTCGCCGCGAAAATATCCAGCAAACCGTCCAGGTCGTAGTCGAAAAAGAAACACCCAAACGTCAGCGACTGGATGGACATCTGTCCAATCCTCGACGCCGCCGCCTCATCCGTGTAAAGCCCGGACCCGTCATTGCGGTACAGCGACATACTTTCATTCGTAAAATTGCCGATGATCAAGCTCTGCCGGCCGGAGCCGTCGTAATCCCCGGCGTCGACGCCCATTCCCGCGCGCGCGCGCCCGGTTTCGCTCAACGCCACGCCCGACAGTACGGCTACATCCGTAAACGTGCCGTCATGATTGTTGCGATATAACTTGTTCGGCTCTGTATCATTCGCCACAAAAAGATCGAGCCAGCCGTCGTTGTCATAATCCACCAGCGCAATACCCAATGATTTGCTGGTCGGGTCGTATAACCCCGCGCGTTTCGTGACATTCTCAAATGTTCCGTTACCCTTATTGTGAAAGAGCGATGAACTTTGCCCTTTGTACGCCTGCGGCGTGCAATACGATTTGTCCTTCCCGTCCAGCGAACAATATTGATCTTTCGCGACCGACCAATCCACATAGTGCGACACAAATAGGTCCAGCTTTCCGTCATTGTCGTAGTCAAACCACACCGCGCTGGTGGAAAACCCCGGATCGGTCACTCCCGCCTTGGCCGTCGCATCACTGAATTTCCCATTTCCAAGATTGTGAAATAAATGATTCGCTCCAACAGCGGTTATATAAATATCCTGATAGCCATCATTGTCGTAGTCTCCGATCGCGCACCCCATCCCATACATTTCGATCGCGAGTCCCGCAGTGCGCGTCACATCCGTAAACGTTCCGTTGTGATTGTTGTGATACAGCGCCGGAAAAGATTTACCAGTTTTGTGCTCGGGCCAATCCATGGAATTCACGAATAAAATGTCCTGCCAGCCGTCATTGTCGTAATCCAGAAAACACACCCCGCTGCCCATCGTCTCTGGCAAATACTTTTTTCCAAATGCTCCGGTGTTGTGTTTGAAATGAATGCCCGCCTGCTCGGTAACGTCGGTGAATTGTATGGGTCCTGATGAACGCAGCGGCAAACGCGACTTTGCGGACTGCGGTGTTCCGTTCGGGGATTTTTCCGTAACTGCAGCGCTCGGCATAACTGCAGCCGGCGAGATTTGCGCCGCTACCATGTTGTGGATGACTGGCTCGGAACGAGCAACGACCGCCACAGCGGGCGCGCCTGTTTTACAGCCTACGACCGCAACGATCGCCGCAAGAAAGAAGTACAACCTAAAAGCGCGCACCCAAATCAGGAACAGTTCAAGCCGCAACGGTCACACCGGCAGCGCTTGCGCGTCGCGAATCTAGCCACATTTCAATCAGCATGGCCGACGGTCCAACGATAAATAGCGCATAAAATGGCGCATACACTACCTGATTTAACCGCAGCACCATTTCGAGCAAGGCAACACAAATCACCGTAATACACTGCCCGGTCTTCGAATGCACAGTAGTCCTTGGATCAGTAATCATGAAAAATATAAATAGCTGATACATCGGCCCGGTAATCGGCGCAATTTCCGACTGCCATGGACTTCCGGTCAGCCAACTCCGAAAAAACGCAAACACCAGAAACGACGCTACGTAGAGTCCGCTGATGTGGAATCGCTTCAGCCGGTAAATGATCACCGAGCCCAACACCCAGATCACCACCATCGGTAACAAGTAATTTCCCCATTGGATGCTGAGACTGGCCACCGTCTCGGGCGCCAGGAACAACATCACCGAAATACCAAAATTCGAAGGATTCCAGATGTGCCGGCCTTTCACGCGCAAAACATATTTCGAGGTGATCGACACAATGCTGCACACCGCGTATGGCCAAAATGCCGGCGAGCGAATCAGTATGCCGACACTGATGCCGGTGATATACGCGCTGGCGATATTCGGCCACTTCCCAAAAAATAAACGAGCAAGAATAAGCTCGGTTCCGATGCTTACTACGATCGCCAACAGCGTCTTCTGATAACTCTCGAGGATCCCGAACGACAAATGCCCGACCAGCAAAATCAAAGTAATGAAAATCGGCGCAATATAACGATTCTCCAGGCTGATGAATCGCTTCCACTGTGGTACTTCCATGGGCCTTGTGGCGGAAGCGCTCACGCGGGCTCCTTCACTTTGTGAATTTCATTCACGTTGGGCTTTTCTATGATTTGCATCTTCCCGGAAGGCCAGCGAATCACCGCCTTTTCAATTTGCGGCGTTTTCCCCAAACCAAAATGCAGCGCTCGTTGATTTTGTGCACAAAATCCGCTGCCGCCCGAAACTTCCTGCACCTGCCGTTGCCCATTCCAAAACACCGTGACCTGCGCTCCGATCGCGGAGCGATTGCTCTTCGTCCCGGTTAGCTCAAACTCAATCCACTTATTTTCAGGCGTAACCGTATTTTTATAAATCAGCAACGGGCCGCGCTGATTGGCAACCACCACGTCCAGCACGCCGCGATTCCACAAATCGGCCATCGCCACTGAGCGGCCGTCATAGGTGTCCGTCACTCCCACCGCTTGAGCCACATCCACAAATTTTCCCGCGCCATCATTTATCCACACGCGCTTTTGTTGATAGCCTGACAAACTTCGCCCTTCCATCGCCGGCCAATTTTTGGCATCGCCAATAATCGCGGTGTTGCCGCCGGCTACTTTGGAAAAGTCATACCAGTAATTCCGGGAGTGATCGAGCGACACGTTTCCATTGGTCAAATACAAATCCAGGATGCCATCGTTATTTAAATCAGCAAACTGCGCGCCAAAACTCCAGCCCCCAAGTTCCACTCCCATATCGCGCGCCAGATTTTCATACTTGAGCTCATCTCCCGCCGATCCTTCGTTAGGCACCCACAAATTATTGCCCTGAATCAACACGCCTTCCTCCGAGATATTCGACACGTAAATCGCATACTTCCCCTGATTCCCAATGTCGCCAAACGCCACGTTCATGCCGCTCTTCGGCGAGAACCCCACACCCGTTTTCTCGCCTACTTCGCGAAACCGTTTCCCATCGTTGAAATACAATTCCGAGACGCCGTAGTCGTTGGCGACAAACAAATCGGGTCGCCCGGTGCCGCGCAAATCCGCCGCCGATGTGGCCAACGTCCATCGCCGCGAATTAATCCCCATTTTGTCGGTGACGTCTTCAAACTTTCCATTGCCCAGGTTGTGAAACAAATATTTTCGGCCGCCATTTTTGGCGTATTCAAAACTTTCCGGCATGATGCGTGTATTGTTCAGATGCCACAAATCCAGGTCTTCCGAATAATATCCGCCGATAAAAATATCCAGCAGCCCATCGCCATCGTAATCAAGCCAGATTGCCGAATTCGCATTCACCCACGCGGGCAATCCCGTGTCGGTCACGCGCGTGAAACCGTGGCCGCCATCGTTGTGGTAAAGCTCGGGGCGCCCCCACTTCACCAACAACAAATCCTCGTAGCCGTCGTTGTCGTAGTCGCCCCACACCGCGGCCATCGAAACGCCGGTGCCGGGTTTATTCACATCCGCCACGCCCATCTCTTCAGCCACATCCTTAAACGTGCCGTCATGCTGGTTGCGATACAGCGCGTTGTGGCTGCCTTCCGCGCTGTTGGTCACATAAATATCCGGCCAACCGTCGCGATCAAAATCCACAATGGAAACCGAAGCTCCCATGGAGGCCACTTCCGGCATGATGTGATCCAGCTTGTGATCCAGCGTGGGGCCCTGGTGAACGAAATTCACCCCTGCAGCGTGCGAAACTTCCTGAAGATAAAAACCATGCCGCGCCAATGCTGTTTGCAAATCGAGTCTGGACTTGGCCACCTCTCGCCGCGCAGCCATTCGCTTGATAACCAGCGGGCTCACGACCATGGCCACAAAAAATATCGCCAGAATTGTTCGTGCTATTGGCCCGCGCTTCACTGGTGTGTCTCGCTTCTCAATGCGTTTTGATAAATCTCAGGTGTGACATAACGCGTGTGATAATTTTGCCAGTCCTCAGGATGCTGGCGGTATACCCACTCATCTTCAAGCCGGCCCGGTGGCGTGAGATATTCCTGTTTGGCGTGATACGGCAGCGGCGTGACAGTCTTCGAAAAAGTAGTGTTGTAATCGCCGTCCTTGATCCAGCCATCGCCCACGATCACAAAATCACGCTTCCAACCCGCCGGCGGCGGCGCCTGCTCCGCAAACCGCAAAGTCATCTCGTCGCCGGCATTCATGATGATGTAGCGGTCATCAATCTTGGCCAAGAGCTCTCGCACATCCCCGAATCGCGTGTAATAGCCAGTCAGATCGCGCCATTTTTGTTTAGATGCTTCCAGATGATCGTAGTCCGGAATTTCCGGTGAAGACTGGTCAGCCTGATGGATCGCCGAGTAACCGCGATAATGTAAATCGGCGTAATCAGGAGCCAGCCGGATAGTCTTCGCCGACGCACCATCAACACCTCGCGCCCATTCGATGGAGTCCCAGTAAATTTCCAGGTTCGTTGTCAGGCGTAACTTGCGCGGTGTCCCAGCGCGAAACACATGACGAAGATCGATGAGGCAAATCTTTTTGCGCCCGGCAGGAAAACCCAAATTCTCGCGCGCTACGACCCAGCCGCCACGGCCATCCGGCACTTCCAGGCTCAACCCCCGCGCATGCTCATGGTGCCCCTGCGTGATGGCCACGTTGATGGACGAATCGCTCGGATGCATCCAGCCTTTCGCAATTAAATACAGCGGGCCGCTGGTGGGAGCGTCGTCGCCAAGATCCACCTCCACGTAATGATCTCGCGTCACACCCTGATATTGACCGCGCGAAAACGTATCCAGATACATGCCGTCCAGCGTAGCGACAATGTCGCTAACATCACGCCCTTGGTCATCTATCGCTCGGGCAATCTTGTGCGGTTTTTCGACCGTGGTGATCACCAGCTTCGCCGGCGGATCCACAAAACGCTCATCCACAAAAATATCCGTGCCCACCGGATGGTCGACGGTCATGAGCGCCAGATAATCGTAGTAATACGTTTCCCAGAGTTCCGCGGTGATTCGCAAATCGTAGAACCCGTCGTGGGGAACAAGTTCGTCGGCGCCAATTTTGTACCATTCCTCGGTCGCCGCAATGCGAGCCGTTCCGGTGTTGTTGATACGCAAGCCCAGAGCGGAGCTCCATGGCACGGCATCCTTCACGAAACGCATGCCGTGGCCGTCAAACGCAAAAAGAAATGGACACGAACCTTTCAGCCGCTGCTCGGTAACAATCTGCTGATCCGCTTTCAAATCAAATTCCGCGCGCACCGATCCGTTGGGCCACACGATGCGGGCCACGTCGACGCCGCTCTGCTCGCCCAGACCAAAGTGCAGTTGCGATCCGGTAATGGGTTGTTTTTGCACCAGCAATCCCGAGCGAATCTCCATTTCCCCGCCAACGCCAAATGGATTGATGCGCTGGTCGCCGGTAGCGTGTGTTGCGCGCGGCCGGATTGTTTGCCAGTGATAATTTCGCGTTCCGCGATTCACGCCGCGCATCGCTTGCCCATCCGCAGAAAGACCCAACAGATCCATCCGCCCATTGCCATCCAAATCGGCCGCATCAAACACGCGCGGCGGACCCATCGGCTTGGCCATCAGCGCAAATTTTCCATTCTGATCCGCAAGCCACACCAGCGCTCCAGGATTTGTTTTTGCAGCATCAGCAGAGGTTCGCGCCAGCCATAAATCGAACACCCCATTGTTATCCAGATCCGCAACGCGCAATCGCACTTCGCCCGCCAAATTGCTCGCCGGGTCGGGCACCTGCGCGATCACCGCGGAATCCCAATCCGATCCATCATTCTTTTCGGAATCGGCCAGCTTGTCCGCCAACCGAATAATGTTTCCGTCTTCCTGCACCGCCAACAAATCTAAAACGCCATTGTTGCTCGCATCCGCAACGTTGATGGTCTTGATGTGCGGCAAGTTTCCGGGCAGCGCTCGCTCGTGAAATTTCCCCGCGCGATCGTTTATAAAAGCGTGCAACCGCCCTGCCCCATCGATAATGGCAGCGTCAGGATTCCCGTCGCCATTGAAATCCGCCCACGCAAAGCCCTGCGCCCCACTAACTTTCGCAAACGGATGAGTCGGCGTAAACGTGCCGTCACCATTGTTTCGCAAAACCAGTGGCACGCCATCTTTCGAGCCCATCACGACATCCAGATCCCCGTCAGCCTCAATATCCACGGCCCAGGCGCCTAAGTACTGGCTATTGACGATCGCGCTCGGCAGTTTTGTTTGTGGCGTCACATCCGTGAACTTCTCGGGACTATCCTGGCGCCAAAACCGAACTCCACCCGCGCCCGCGACAACCAAATCAGTCTTGAAATCATAATTAAAATCGAGCGGCAAAATTCCTTCGGCGGGCGGTGGCTCATTAGACGCGCCTCCCGGAAAAGCAAATTTTGCCCCGCTACCTAACCGCACTTCCCGCCCATTCGCCACGATCACGGTAGCAGTCGCTTCGCTACTCAGGCTCACCGCCCCAATCCAATCCCATCGCTGGCCAGCAGCTTGATCGGACGGCGATATTTCCAGTGGTTTCGCTTCGAACGTTAAGCCCATGTCCGCAGCAGCAGGCGAAAACACCAGCGTTTCCAATCGTACAAAATGCGTGAACGGCTCGGCCTCTTCTCCCGCCGCGGCTTTGATCACAGCCAGACTCTGCCGGTAATTCGAATCGCGCATCAACACGTTTCGCAAAAACGCTGTCCGCGTTGCCGCGGGCCGAGTATCCTGACCGGTGACAGCCGCCTGCAACGCCACCAGTTGTTGTTTCGCTTCGGGCGCCCAGCCAGCAGAATGCTTCTCAACCCGATCCACTGTGGAGCGCAGTGTGGCCGCGTCGCCGCGCTTTGCCGCGATGCGGCATAATTCCAGCAATGCCGCCAGATTATTCGGTTGGACCGCAAGAATTTTCTCTACCAACTTTTGAAATTCATCCGCGCCGCCGGCGTCACCTTGCCGTTCAATCTCTTCAGCCAACTGATACGTAGCGCGCAGATTTTGCGGGTTCAGCTCGATCGATTTGCGCCAGTCGGCAATGGCTTCCGCGGAGCGTCCGCGATTGCTTTCTAAAACTCCGAGGAGGTAATAAATATGGTCGTTCTTCGGTACTAGGTCGCGCGCCGCACCAAGTCTCTGGGCCGCAACGTCAAAGTTTCGCTGCCGTAGTGCGAGGATCCCCCAATCAGCCCAGCCAGCTGGCTCACCAGGCGCCATTTGTGTGGCTTGCCCAAGTTTATTTTCAGCACGAACATCATCGCCCACTTGCAATGCAGCCAGACCGGTATAAAAAGTGGACACAAACGCGATATATTCCGTCGAAGATTTTCGCGGCAGCTTGTTGCGCCCACACCCCGAAAAAAGCATTAAGCTCCCGCCGCATAAAATCGCCAGGACGGAAACCGCGACCGGCGGCTTCCCGGCCTCCAGTTGTTTTTTGTAGCTGCGCTTAGTCGTAACGGCCTTAAACCATAAAAACCCCACGCCCGCAAAGGGAAGCAAGTACAAGAGCAAGTCCCAGCGGCCAAAACCGGCCGGCGTGGCCTCCACGCTCGCGGTCGACTCGCCGTCCCCCAGTGAGCTATGCAAAATCAGTCGCGCCCGCCAAAATTCTTGTCGATCGAAATTCACTTCGGTCTTATATTCGACCTGGCTGCGCAGATTCTCGCGCCGCGTCGCGTAAATCACCTCTGCCAGCCGCCCGCTAACCGGCTGTATCCCAAGTTCGATCTTCAAATCATTGGGAATGGCGCTGCCCGGTGCCGCATCCACCATGACAAAAAATGTTCCCACCCCAACATCCGGATGCGTCCACAACGAAATGATGCACGGCCCAACACGTTGATCCACAATGATCGGAAACGGCGGACCGTTGTGCCCGCGCGCCAATGGTACCAATGAAAGGTCCAGGCACAGCGCAGTAAAGCTCGCAAGCATCAGCAGCGAAATGCTGCGACGACCGGGCAACCTCACTAACAATCCCTCGCTTTGCGCCCCTGTAGATAAACTCATCATCACAAATATTTTTCTTAGCCGCCCATCAACATCGCTCGCATTTCCATGGGCTGATACATCAACCACACGGAAGCGAGCCAGATAATCACGCTAACCGAAGCCCATGGCGCGAATGCGCGCATAACTTTCCCTGGCGAATCTTCTGCCGCCAGCCGAAATGCCACAAGAAGTGATCCCGCCAGCCCGAGCAACAAAAATCCGAGCTCCATTGGCTGAATGAACCGCGCCGGTATTCCGGTCAATCTCCAGGCTGGAGTCCCCAGAACCGGCCAGCCGAGATTAGCGACAGCGTTTTGCGCCACGGGAATAAATGTATAAAGCCCGCTGAACAAATGAAACCCATAATGCGCGAGCCACATTCCAAATCCAAGTGGCGCCAAGGCATACGAATACCTCACCACCAACGGAAGCATTGCCCGTGAGCTGCCACGCGAAATTTTAGTGAGCCAAGCGGCGAGCGCCAGCAACACTAGAGGCTCAACAATCAGAAACAACGCAAAAATTACTCCGAGAACCGGCGCTCGCGCCTGTACGTGCAGCACTCCGTCCAACCATTTTTCTGCGGCATAGGCCGGGCTAACCATCGCGAACGCATTTACCAACGCTCCAAAGCAGAACACCATGGCCAGCGCCGCGATATCGGTCCGGCGCGAAAACAAACCAATTCCAGAACGCATCGGATCGCTCATCAACTCCGCCGCGGGCACCCGGCTGAGTATTCCTACGTTGTCGTGCGGGCAGGCGTGCACACAATCGAGGCAAAATGTGCAGTCCATGTTGCCCACCTTAAGCTCCTGAAAAAGCGCCAGCTCACATCCGCGTTGCAGCACCACAAAATCGGGCCCAACCGGCCGGTCGCGTCGCCCACGAATGCAATCTTTCGTATGGCAACGCGCGCAAACCCCGTGATCGCGCACTTTTACCTCCAGCGGCGACACCGTCGAAGCGACAAAATTAAACTGCCCGATGGGACAAACAAATTTGCAAAAAGTTGCATGCTTGAAAACGCCGTCAATCACCAGGGCGGCAACGAAATAGCCGGCAATGAGCCAAGCGGTCCACCACGGCGAATTCCACAAACCAAAAAGCTCGTAGACAAACAAAACACCCACGAATAATCCGATGGAAGCCCACTTATTGCGCAGCGCGCGTGGCCAATTCATCCACGGCTTAAAAAATCGCCGCGCGGCATTGCGTATCAGCATGAACGGGCATGCCAGGCAGAAAAAATTCCCGGCGCAAAGCAGCACCAGCACCAGGGCGCCGCGAAAATGCACCCAGGTCAAAACCGTGGCAAGATTTTTCGGCGCGAGCGTCGGCCCGAATAATCCCTGGAGGATCATAATCACACTGATGAGCAGCAGCGGAATCTGCAGCACCGTGCGCGCATGCCGCCATTTTAAAAAATGGCCGATTCCCGGCACTCGCAATAAATCGAATTCAGAAGAGGCTAGAGAACGTGCTGCGGACGTATGGGTGCCAGGGGTCGACAACGTGTTGCTCCGTCTAGATAACTTCAGGCTAATTCGCCCACGCGGCTCTTCGCCCGCCGCTCATTAGACGGTTTGCGCGTCGGCCAGACTGTGCTGGTGCAACGAGCAGTTGCACGCCGCCTGCTGCTCACCCACCGGGGGAAACATGTGGTAGTACATGCCGATCACCATCGGCACAAACACGACGGAATTATAGAATAGGTGGAGTTCAACTCGCGGAATTACCAGCTGCAGAATGCTTACGGGGACCGGCTTGCCCCAAAAATTGTGATGCATGGTCGCCTGAGTGATCAGCAACAGGTGTTCGAAGTGATGCCAGAATTGAATGATCAGCGCGGCAGTCCACCATTTGCGCGAAGTTCCCGTGAAACCTTTCCGCAGCACCCAGATGCCAATGAGCATGACCAAGGCGTAGCTGTAATGCAAAACCTCCGACTTGATCAGCCACGGATACCACAAACCTAAAATCCCGCCCGCCTTCGCCGGCGGCCAACCCATCACATAAATCTGGTAAGCCTGCACCAGGTGTTCGCCCCAGTGCGCCAGCACGACGGCCATGAAGCCGAGCAGCGCTGGTTTATGCCATTTAGAATTCAGCTTGTCGTAAATCGAGTCGCCGGAAACGTGCGCGTGAGTACTCGCGAAGCTCGGAGCGGATACAGCCATGGACTCTCCCCTTCAAACAGAAAACGCTTAACTTACGGCAGTTCGGGGTACCATCCCACGCGCGCTACTTGAGGGTCAATAGTAGATTTGCATTAGTTGCCGATCGGCGTGGAGTCGTATGAAGAAATACTCCCGTCGCCGCCACCCGCCTCTTGACCTTCCGCAATCTTATTTTTCAAATCGTTCTTTCGTGAGAACGCCGATCTGCTGATATTGGCTGCTTTTTCGATTTTCAACCACATCCCCAACCTACAAGAATTCCGTATGCGCTCTGCACGATTCTACCGAAACGCTTTCCCTCTCGCTGCGGCTACACTCAATCTCGTCCGAGCCCACATTTAATTTAAGAGGAGGGGCAAATGGCAGCCAGTTCGCGAAGGAGTTCCGGTGGGCGGAGATACGGCAAAGCCGCCAGCAAGAGTGTTAAAAGTGCTATGCACCGTGAGAAGCGCGGCACGCTGAAATCCGGAAAGGGTGGCAAAGGTGGCACGGTGAAGAGCCGCAAGCAAGCCATCGCCATCGGTCTCTCCGAGGCGCGCAAAAAAGGCGCCAAAGTTCCAAAAAAATCCAGCTAGCCATGCCAAACGACTTTGATTGCGTGTCAAGCCGCTCGAGCACTCGAGCGGCCTGTTTTTTTGGGCCATCGCTCGTGGCCCAAGAGGTTGAAACTTGTTTAGATGTAGTTTCCGATACCGCTAATTAAACCGCACATACTCAAAGTTCAACGGCTGCCCATTAATCCCCCGGATCGGCGGCGCAATCCAGTTCGCAAACTTCCCCGGTTCCACCACCCTCCCGGTCATCAACGATTGCACAAACGCGTGATCCTCCGGCGCAGGCAGCCAATCCCGCTCGTGATTGTGCCAGGCTTCCTTCGTCAATACTTCACCGTCCGGACTGATAAAGTGCCCGGCGAAATTTCCAATGGCCCGGTGAAATCCTTTATGCGGCAACCGCAGACGAAACGGAACGCCCGCATTCTCGATCACCCGGTTCCAGCGATCCACCCCAGCCTGGATTTCATGAATGTAATCATCGCGCAGCCGCTCGTTCAGCGCCGTCAAAGCGGGAACCTTCTTCTCCACGATCTTGTTTCCCACCACTTCGAATACCGGATAAACCTCATCCGTGAGCACGTGATCGTCTTCGATCTTGGTTTCGTCGTAGCGCCCCTTCAAGCCTGTGGTGTAGTACGTAGCCGCATTCGAAGACGCGTCCGACCCAAACAGATCGATGGTCACGCTGTAATGGAAATTCAAATATTTCTGCATCGTTTCCAGGTCGATTACTCCAAGCGCGCGCACATCAGCGGAAGTTTCCACCTTGTGCTCACGCATCACTTCACACGTACGTTGAAGAATACGGCTTACTCCGGTCTCACCCACAAACATGTGGTGCGCTTCCTCTGTCAGCATGAACCGGCAGGTTCGCGCCAGGGGATCGAATCCCGATTCGGCCAGGGCGCTTAACTGAAACTTGCCGTCGCGGTCGGTAAAAAACGTAAACATATAAAACGCCAGCCAGTCCGGCGTCGGCTCATTAAAGGCCCCAAGTATCCGCGGATTATCAACGTCTCCCGACCGCCGCTCCAACAGCGCCTCCGCTTCTTCTCGTCCATCGCGGCCAAAATAACGATGCAACAAATACACCATGGCCCACAGATGCCGCCCTTCCTCCACGTTCACTTGAAAAATATTTCGCAGGTCATACAACGAAGGACAGCACATGCCCAGCATGCGCTGCTGCTCCACAGAAGCAGGCTCCGTGTCTCCCTGCGTAACGATTACGCGCCGCAGCGTCGAGCGATATTCCCCGGGAACTTCCTGCCAGGCGGGATCGCCTTTGTGCGTTCCAAAATTCACCGCACGCTCGGCGCTCCGCGGCTGCAAAAAAATCCCCCACCGATATTCCGGCATGCGCACATATCCAAATTTCGCCCAGCCATCCGGTTCCACCGTAATCGCCGTACGCAAATACACTTCGTAATTGTGGCTCTCTGTCGGACCCATGTCGTACCACCAGCTCATGTATGCCGGCTGCCAATGTTCCAGCGCGCGCTGCAACACTCGATCACGTCCCAGGTCCACGTTATTCGGAATTTTCTCCGTATAGTCGATCATTGCTGCTCTCCCCGTATCACACAGCTAGCCTAAACTTTTTCCCAGCTGAATTTCACTGGCGAACCGCTGCCGTACACTTTCAATGCTCCGCTCGGCCCCACCGCGTTCGGCCTGATAAAAATCCAGTTCTGCCACGCCGACAATCTTCCAAAAACGCGTGTCTCCATCGTCTCCGGCAACCCAAATCGCAAATTTGCTTCCAGTCCCGTCAAGGCATCCGGCGAAAGCGCCGCCCGAGACTCGACCGCGGTGCGCAGCTCATCCTGCCAATCCAGATCGTCGGGCGCGGAAGTCACGAGGCCGGCACTCACGGCTTCAGACGCGGACATTTCCTGCCCCGCTTGCGCGCGCAATAATTTGATGCGCTCTTCATCTTGATAAAATCGCGCTGCTAAACGCGATAGCTGGTTGACCATCGGCAACGGCCCAAAATTCATTTCCGACAGCATCACCAGCGCGCGCGCTGCTCCCTCTTCGGTGTCCAGCATGTACACCCGGTCGGCCGCCATCGCCAACTCCAGCAACGTGCCCACAAAGCACGATCCCGGCTCAATCACCGCGAACATCGACCGGGAAGTCACATCCAGTCTCGCAAACGTTCGCCGCAACATCCCCAGAACTTCGCGCACAAACCAGTTCTGGGCATTTTTTAGAATGAATTCGTCCATGGCGAGCACGGCTTTTGCGTCGCCACTGGTTTTCAAAATCCAAAGCCCCAACTCCAATTCGTTAGTGCGCAGGCTCAGAATCGCATCGTCCAACTCGCGCGCCATCTTCAGCGGCCACCACTCAGCCCCGAGTTCAGTTACCGCTTCCACCGTTTGCGACGAAACCATCTCGGGCGCCTTCACGGTAATCGTCACCGTGCGGCTGCTGCGATTGACGATGGCGTCGAGGGTCTCGTAGTGCAATCCATCCTCATCGATGGTTCGTTTGAAAGGCGTAAGAGGGACACCTTTCGAGTCCGCTGGCCGGTCATTTCCCTGCGCCAATTCCGCCGCGCGCTTTTTCACATGCTCGCCAAACTGTTGGGTCTTAACTACCTCATCCACCAGTCCCCAGTCCTTGGCCCGCTGGCCGCGAATTCCATCGGACGTTGTGCAGAAAATGTCTGCCAGGTCTCGACGCACCCTCCGTTTGTCGGTCACCCGTGTCAATCCGCCGGTGCCCGGCAACACACCCAGCAGAGGCACTTCCGGCAAACTGACCGCTGAGGAAC
>DATNKL010000005.1:0-3499 GCA_035603415.1 Candidatus Acidiferrales bacterium | reverse complement strand
TGTCATTCGTCGCGGTGTTGGCGGCGGGAGGATTTTTTGTGGCGCATGGCGCGTTTTCGCAATCCACCGCGACGGCCACGCGGCGTGCTATCAGCTTGCCGGACGATCACCCGCAATTGCCCTTCAGCGGAGCGATTCTGGCGGGTAACACGCTTTACCTCTCCGGACGCATCGGACTCGATCCCAAGACCGGAAAAGCACCGGCAGAAATCGACGACGAAATTAAATTATTACTGGACCACGTGAAAGCTACGTTGACGGCGGCGGGCATGGCCATGGATGACCTGGTCTACGTGCAGGTGGCCTGTACAGATTTAGCGTTATACGACAAATTCAACGTAGCTTACCGAACTTACTTCACCAGTAAGGAATTCCCGGCTAGGGAATTTATCGGGGTGGCGTCATTGTTGAGAGGCGGGCATTTTGAAGTGCAGGCGATAGCGGTCAAGCGTTAAAGGCCGCAAGGCAATATTTGGGCAGTTGGCTATGTGCTAATTAATTGACATTTGCCCAAATTTTGCCACATACAAGTGTGCATCATTCTGGAATAATCAAATAAATCACTTAGATAGTTAGACATACGTATTTACAAACTTTAATCTCTATTGGTGTGCCTCATGCAACTGCTTAGTGGGCGAACACACCAATGCTACGAATAACAATTGAACAGAAACCGGGCAAGGTCAGCCTGACGGTTGAGGGCAAGTTGACGGGGCCTTGGGTTTCTGCCTTGGAGCAGAGCTGGAAGGACTTACGCAACAACTCCTCGGGGGAACGTCTCAGCATAAACCTATGCGGTGTCAGTTTCATCGACGCAGCGGGTAAGGCGCTGCTGGCGGAGATTCACCACCAAGGCGGCAAACTGGTGGCGGAAGGTTGTTTGAACCAGGCCATTGTCCGGGAAATCGCCGCGAAACAACAAGATGGCGAGAAAGATGACAAGCCGGCCAAAAGTCCCAAGCGTACGCCAATCATTTTTTATGTTTTATTTCTAGGTCTGTCACTAGCGAGCGCGAATTTCGCAAAAGCACAAACGAGCGTTGCCCGTTATGGGCTGCCCCCCAACGCCCCAACAGAGGTATTGCGGCTGACGCTGGATCAGGCTGTGGCGTTGGCTTTGAAGCAGAACACCACAGCGCAGATCGCCGTGATTCAGGCGGCGGAAGCCGTCCAGGACAAGGACGTGGCGCGCGCGGCGTTGTTGCCGCAGGCGCGGTTGGACTCCAGTGATGCTGTCCGCCGTGTGAATATCGAAAGTCAATTTGGGAAACCGATCCCGGGATTTCCCCAGCACATTGGACCGCTTCAAGTTTTTCAGGCGGGACCTTCATTTTCAACGCCGGTGTTTGACCTGACGCTGTGGCGCCGTTATCAGGCGGAGCGATCTCTCGCCAGCGCCCAAAAGGCCAATAGCCTGTCGACGCGCGAGCAGGTGGTTCTGCTGGTGGTGTCGCAGTACATCGGAACGCTACGCGCGGTTGCGACGGTGCAGGCTGCAGGCTCTCGAGTGGACCTGGCGCAAGCACTCTATAACCAGGCGGCGGACTTGCAGCACGAGGGCGTGGGCACAGGAATCGACACGCTGCGCGCAAACGTGGAGCTGCAAAACGAGAAGCAAAGATTGCTCGAAGCGCAAGCCGACCGCGAAACTTCGCTGTTTGCTTTAAGCCGGCTTTTAAATTTGGATCCGCGGCAGACGCTTGAGCTTGCCGACTCTCTGAGCTATTTCGAAACTCCGCAGCCCGAAGTGGAACAAAGCATCGAGGAAGCGCTTTCGGTGCGCTATGAATGGAAATCACTGAATGACCAGATTAAAGCGGCGCAGTGGCAGAAAAAGCAGGCGTGGGATGCGCGGCTCCCCGCCGTGAGAGTCGATGGTGACTGGGAATACCAGGGCACGCGGCTAAATAACGGCATTCCGACATACAACTACGAAGTGGCCCTGAGCATGCCGCTTTTTACCGGCGGCCGAATTCGCGCCGAGACGACCCGCGCGGATTTAGAAATACAACGACTGCAACAGCAGCAGGCCGACCTGCGTAATCAAATTGGGTTGGATGTAAAGAACGCGCTGATCAATCTGACTTCGGCGAGGAGCCAGGTGCAAGTTGCCAATCTCGGCGTGCAACTGTCGAAAGAAGAAGTGGATCAAGCTGGTGACCGCTTTCGCGCCGGGGTGGCCAACAACATCGAAGTGATCCAGGCACAGGATTCGCTGGCGCGCGCGAACGACAATCAGATTGCGGCGCTTTACCGGTTTAACCAGGCGCGCGCGGATCTGGCGCGGTCCGTAGGGCAGATGGAACGGGTGTACGCGAAGTAAGGGGCGACCAAAGATGAGTGTGGAAATCGAAGATCAGCTGGAGAACGCGGCAGCGGTACCACTGGAGCTGGAAGAGCCTCCTGTTCCGGAACCTGCCAAGGGATTAAAGAATCCGAAAGTACAGCGGGTTCTGATGCTGGCTGCAATTGTACTTGTGGCCGTGGCGATCGGCCTTTTCCTGTATTACCGCAATCGTGAATCAACGGACGACGCCCAGGTGGACGGGCACATCACGCCGATTGCGGCGAAAATTTCCGGCCGTGTAGAAGAAGTGCTGGTGCACGACAACGAACCAGTGAAAGCCGGCCAAGTGTTAGTGAAGATCGATCCACGCGATTACCAAGCGGCGTTGGATAACGCCAATGCAGCGCTAGCACTGGCACAGAGTGAGGCACAGTCGGCCACGGTGGACGTTCCACGCACGCGCGAAAACGTGGCGAGCGGAACCTCCAATGCGAGCGCGGGGTTGCTGGGCGCCGAAGCGGATCTGGCGCGGGCGCAGGCTGCTTATGCGCAAGCGCAGAATTCCGATCTGGCTTATGCGCAGGCCAACGTCGCGAAAGCGCAGGCCAACGCGCAATTGGCGCAGGCCGATTTGCAACGCTACAAGCCGCTTTTGGATAAAGGCGAAATTTCAAAGCAGCAATTTGACGCGACGAAAGCCAACGCGGACGCGACCGCGAGCGCTTTGAAGGCGGAGCAAGAAAAGATTGAGCAGGCGACCAGCAGCATCGATATCGCCAAAGCACAACTGAATGCCGCGAGAGCAAGAGTGGAACAGGCACGAGCCGGCGTTTCAGCGGCGCATGCCGACGTGCAGCAGGTGAGCATGAGGACTGCGGATGTGCAGGGCAAGCTCGCGAAAATCGAGCAGGCGCGCGCGATGGTGGAAGCCGCGCAACTTAATTTGAGCTACACGCAAATTGTGGCGCCGGTCGATGGAGTAGCGACACACAAGCAGGTGGAGATCGGACAAATCGTGCAGCCGGGGCAGGGTTTGCTGGTAGTCGTGCCGCTGCAGGACGTGTGGGTTACGGCAAATTTTAAGGAGACGCAACTGAAGAAAATGCGCCCCGGACAAAAGGCCGAAGTGAAAGTGGACACCTACGGAAAGACGTTCAGCGGGCACGTGGATTCGATAGCAGGTGCGACGGGGGCGATGTTGAGTTTGCTGCC
>DATNKL010000009.1:0-9788 GCA_035603415.1 Candidatus Acidiferrales bacterium | reverse complement strand
CGCGCGATAACCATGGACGAGCGTTCTTTTTACAACGAGAAAGAAGAAGTACGAAAAGTGAAGCTGATTTGCCCCAGCTGCCGCGGAGAATTTGAGGCACCAGTACGCTGGAAAGTAGCCCGCAAGAAAAAAGATCTGCCGCGTGGCGCGGGCGAAGAAGACAAGAAGCGCTTTGCGAAGGCCAGTTCTTACATGGTTAGACTCGACGATCTGGTGGCCTGCTACAAGTGCCGGAAAAGGTTTGAGCTGACCGGGCAGTCCACGGTGTTGATCAACGATACGCTAGGCGATCCCAACGCCGATCCAGAAAATTTTGGAAACCGGTAGGTAGAAGAACTACAGAAGTACGTCCCGCGCGGACGCGTGACGGCTTTCGATCAAATCTCTGGGTACATTTCAAAAAACGCTTCCATGGACTGGCGGAAGGTGGCCTCGATTTCTTCCTTGCTGCCTTCGATCAGGTGCATAGTCACGCGTGCGCTGCGCCCATTTTTCAAAACCACGGTGGCGTCGCGTACCTCGCCAAGGTCGTCTTCGGGTAGAAGACGCATCCCGTAAATCAGCGCTAGTTTTGCCATCACGCCCTCCCAGTGTCACGACAGCCTAGCTCGCACGGTCAGGCAGGTCAATGAGCGTTCGGCATGGATATTGAATTAGGCAAGACCTTGGCTCGTAAACGTGATACTTTGGGCATCCTCCATTCCAGCGAAAGCATCGGACCAGAAGTTACGGGAAGGTGCCCATGAAGCACATGTGCAGCAGGCGAATTGCGAGGGTAAGCTATGCCGGCGTGACTTTAGCGGGCGCGATGATGCTGTTGGTTCCGCAAATTTCCGCACAGCAACCGGAAGGCCCGCAAACTTCGGTGCCAGCCGCCGTGGGCCCTATAGCCAGGTCAAGTATTCCTCGCTACAGTGGGACTACGGAACGAATTACGGTTCCCGCGGGAACGCGGCTCGCGGTGGTGCTGGAGAATGGCATTTCGACACGAGACGCGAAAGCCGGCGATTCCGTTTATTTACGGACGTCATTTCCAATCACTCAGAATAATCGCATCGTGATCCCCATCGGGTCTTACGTTCGCGGCGAACTTCTCGACGCCAAGCGCCCGGGACGAATCAAGGGACGCGGAGAATTCCGCATGCGGTTGACCACGTTGATTTTTCCGAATGGATACACGGTGGATCTGTTGGGCGCTCCACGAAGCGCGGATAGCGGTGGTAATGAAACCATGGATCCGGAAGGCAAAGTGAGCGGACCGGGCGGAAAAGGCAAAGACGCTGAGACGGTGGCGACCACCACCGCCACCGGAGCGGGTATCGGCGCGATTGCTTCAGGTGCGAAAGGCTTGGGCATCGGAGCAGGTGTCGGGGGCGCCGCAGGGCTGGCAGCGGTTTTGCTGACTCGCGGACCGGAGGCGCACTTGCCACGCGGTTCAACGCTGGACATTGTGCTGGAACGCGATTTATCTCTGGAAGGCGATCAGATTCGTTATAGGGACGTGGGCCAATTCTCGCCTATCACACCACCATCGGCGCGCGAGCAGTAAAAGCCTTCATTTTCTAAATTATCCGCATTAACTGTTTCAGGGATTCGTCGCTTTAGCAACTTCGCCGAAACGCATCGGGCTGAATCGCGCCCAATCCTGGCTGACGCTTTGCGTTGTAATCCACTCGCGGATTAATTTAGCTGTAATCGGCGCCAGCAAAATTCCGCTGCGGAAATGTCCGGTCGCGATTAGCAGGCCGTCCAAATCCGTTGGACCCATAATTGGAAGATGATCGGGTGAGTCCGGCCGCAACCCCGCCCAGGTTTCCTCTATTTGCGCATCGGTCAGTGCGGGCGCTAGCTGCAACGCTGCAGTGAGGATTTTTTGCACAGCGCCGACAGTTACGTTTTTGTCGAAACCGACATACTCGACCGTGGCGCCGGCAAGAATTCTTCCGTCATTTCTTGGCACGAGGTACACGTCATCGGACCAAAGCACACGTTCGATGCTCAAGTCTTTTGGACGTAGGGCGATCATTTGCCCTTTGGCGGGACGGACGGGCGCGTAATGAGCAGCTCCTTTGATTTCTGCAGAAGAGCAGCCGGCGGCGATGACTGTCCAGCGAGATTCTACTTTCTCGCCATCCACGAACAACCCGTCGCAGCGCCCTCCGTCCTTGGCAATTGATTGCACGTTAGACCCAGGAAAAATTTTTAAGCCACTGTGCTGTGCCGCGGTTAACACCGCTTTTGTCAGCGCGCGATTATCCACACAGGCTTCGTCCGGCCGGAATACGGCGGCCTCCAGCTCGGGACTCAAAGCCGGCTCCATCTCTCGGGCATCTTCCGCGCTGACCGGCTCCGCTTTCAAAGCAAGTCCATGATGCAAGGCAATGATGGTGCTGAGTTTCTCTTGCGCGTCGGTAGAGAAGAGTGCTTCGAGTGTTCCGCGCGCTCGATAGCCGACGCTTTGGCCCGAAATTTCTTCGACCGTGGCGACAAATTCGGGATAAAGCTGCAAGCTCGAGCGGCCCAGCGGAACAGTGGAAATCATGCCCGCGTTTTCGGGAGCCGGAGACAAGATGCCCGCGGCAGCCCACGATGCGCCTTCGCCGGGTTGTTGGCGGTCGAAGAGAGCGACTTGCAGGCCGGCCCGCACCAATTCAAATGCAATCGCGCCACCGATCAGTCCGCCGCCCGCGATAGCGACATCAAACGTCTTCACAAATTAATGATAGCGCATGGCGCAGTAGAGGGCGCTGTTAGCGATTCAGAGAGAAATGTTTCAATGCGAACGGACAGTTACAGAGAAGAAGCCAGCTCCTCTGAAAGCACCTGGGCTTTGGTCGCCAGACTGCGCGCGCGCGTCCAATCGCCCTCGCGACTGGCGGACTGCGCATCGCCTATAAATTGTTTAATTTTGGCTGCCAAATCCGATTGGGTTGCATTTAGTTTCTTGCCCTGCGAACGAGCCAGATTTTTCTCCGCCTCGGCAATGCTGGAAGTCATTTGTTGTCGAGCGGCGGAGGCTTCCGCAGGTGACATTTGCGGCGCAATAACGGGAGCCTCTGGTTTATTCTCCGCATTGTTTTCAGCCGCAGGCGCAGGCGCAACATGTGGCCGGGCAGGCGCAGTATGAACGGCCAGCAATGGAGGAGGCGGGGGAAGTTCCAGCTGCAATTCTGGCACAGGATCCACGCTCTCATCGGGTAATGGACGAGGTTTGGGAGCGTTAATAGTGGCAGGCACGACGGGTCTTGCGAGCCCAGCACCTCGCCAGGAACCCGTGGGTTTCTTGCGTTCCGCGCACCCGAAGAGGAATTGCAGCGCGCACAAACAAAACACAAGTACCGCGCACGCGTGATTGCGCGATCTGACGGAACATTGCTGGGGTTTGTTTGCCGTCATTAGTTAGGCCGCAAGAGGCAACTCTATGCGGAAGGTCGTGCCACGGCCTACTTCCGAAGTAAAGTCTATCGAACCATTGTGAAGTTGCACAATTCTGAAGGCGCTCGCCAGACCGATGCCGCTGCCACCCGGCCGAGTGGTGAAAAATAATTGAAAAATTTTCTGCTTATTTTCTGGAGGAATACCTTTGCCGGTGTCCTGCACGGTGATTTCCGCCATTTCGCCCCGCCGGCTAAGAACCAGGCGTAACTGGCCACCGTTAGGCATCGCTTCCGCCGCGTTGAGCACCAGATTCAGCACCGCCTGCTTCAGTAAAGCACGATCCACATATACTTCGGGAACGTCGATCGGCAGAAGTTGTGCGAGTTGGATACCGGCCTTTTGCAACTGCGGCTGCGCTATTTCGAGCACTTCCGGCAGCAACTGAGAAAGTTGCGTGGCTTCCAGGCGAATATCCATCGGCCGCGTGAAATCGAGGAACCTTTTTACCACTGCGTCGAGCCGATCGATTTCCTTGTCGAGCACGGTGACGGCCTGCTGCGCGCCGCTTTCCTGATCGGGGGGTAAAGACTCTTTTAAATTTTCCAGCCAGAGGCGCATGGAGTTCAGCGGATTTTTTACTTCGTGCGCAACCCCGGCAGTGATGCGGCCAAGCGCGGCGAGACGTTCGCTCACCTGCAACTGGGTGTTAATGCTTTCCAGGGAGTCGAGATCGCGCAGAGTAACGAGCGCGCCAATACGCTCGCCACTTTCCTGAATGGCCTGCACGCTGACGCCCACGCGCCGCGCGACGCCGGCGGTAACCAATTCCGTTTCCGCCGCCACCTCGCTGAGTTCTTCGCCTTCCACATGCAGCACGGCGCGCAACGGATGCCCTTCGGGGAAAATGTCCGCAATGCGGCGGCCCAGAAATTCCCCCGAGGGCGCACCGAGAAATTTTTCCGCCGCGGGGCTGACCATTACAGCGCGCGAATCTCGCGTGAATAACAGCAAGCCATCTTCGAGGCCAGCCATGACGGAATTCATATTCTCGCGCAAGGTGCTGAAAATTTCGTGCACACCACGGAGTTGCTGACCCACTTGCGTAATTTTTCTGCTTACTTGGCCAAGCTCGTCGCCACTGCCGCCAAAGATGCGCAGACTTCCGGTTGGGGTGTCGTATTGACCGGCGGAAATTCGGTCGAGTTGTGCGGAGATGTCCCGCAAGGGCGCCAGTGTGGCTCCGCTGACGACCGCCGCCAGGAGCGTGCAGATGCCCAGCGCCAGCAGCACGATGGTTCCGGAAGTTTTCAGACTCGGGGCAATTTCATTTAGCAACAAGCCGGTGGACAACACCACGCGAACCTCGCCGAATGGTTTGCTGGCCATGTTGAAAGGGTAATCGTACTCAAAAATTCTCGATGGTCCGCGCAAGACCTTGACCTGGTTTACGAAACCGCTTTGCACCAGTTGTGAGAGTGGAGGGCGGCGCGCCTGGGTCTTTCCCGGCAGAGACTCGTCGTTGGAAATCAATACCAGTCCTTGGTCATCCGTAATGGAAACTTCATAGACCGACGGAGAGCTGATGGCCGCCTCCAGTTGAGCCTGCAAGCCGGCGTTAATTTCAAAGGCCCGGCGAACGTAATCATGAATATCGTCTGGATCATCGGATGAGGGGCGAAGTCCCTGGTTGGCGGCATCGGTCAGCGCGTGCTGAGCCTGGACAAATACCTGATGAGCGAGATCACTAGCGCGCTTGTCGGTTTCAAGCAGAGTTTGCTCGAGAAGTTGAGCTAGAAATACGCCGGACAAAACGGCGACCACCAGCAGCACCAGGCCGGTCATAACTATGGTTAATTTTGTGCGCAGCCGTAGCTGCATGAAAGTCCCTATTCCGCGCCAGCGCGGTCAGCGCCATATTCTTTGAGCTTATTGTGCAAAGTTTTGAGGCTGATTGCGAGAAGGTCCGCGGCGCGTGTCTTATTGTTACCGGTGGCATTGAGGGTTTGCAGGATGAGCTCGCGTTCCATGGCGTCAACGGTGGTGCCCACGGGGAACTTGATGCTGGAAAGATCGCTGGGGCCTTTGGCGGCGGTGCGGCCGAATTCCTCGGGCAGGCACGAACGGGTGATCAATTCCTTCTCGCACATGATGCAGGCGCGTTCCAGAATATTGCGCAGCTCACGAATATTGCCCGGCCAGGTGTGACTCATGAAAATATCGAGCACTTCCGCGCCGATGCCGCGCACATGTTTGCCGTGTTTGGAATTTACATCGCGCAGAATGTGGTCGACCAGCAGGGGAATGTCTTCTTTATGTTCGCGAAGGGGCGGTAAATTAATATGGAAAACATTCAAGCGGAAAAATAAATCCTGACGCAAATCTCCGCTGGCTACGGCTTGCTCGGCGTCTTTATTTGTAGCGGCGAGCACGCGCACGTCCACCGGCGTTTCGCTCTTGCTGCCGAGGCGGCGAACTTTGCGGTCTTCCAGGACACGCAATAGCTTGGCTTGTGTAGGCGCGGGCATTTCACCAATTTCATCAAGCAGGAGAGTGCCGGCGTCCGCCAATTCAAAACAACCGATGCGCCTTTCGGCCGCGCCGGTAAAGGCGCCGCGCTCATGACCAAAAATTTCGCTTTCCATGAGGGTTTCTGGAATCGCCGAGCAATTGATGGCTACAAACGGGCCGCCGGCGCGTGGCGACAATTTGTGAATGGTGCGGGCGACGATTTCCTTGCCCGATCCGGTTTCGCCGGTGATGAGCACGGAGGCAGAACTGGGCGCGGCCATTTCCACCAGCCGCATCACGTCCTGCATGGGCTTGGAACCACCGACCAGGTCACCCAGTCTTCCGGATTCACGGAGCTGTCGTTGCAATACCACCAACTGGCGGGCGTCACGTGCGCGACTCAAGGCGCGATCCAATAATGCGTGCAGGACCGGGCCCTTCAGCGGTTTTTCGATGTACCAGAACGCGCCGGCTTCGATGGCCGCGACGGCGCGCTCTTCGCTGCCTCGTCCGGTAATAATAATCGCCGGAACATCGTGAAGCTCCGGACCGAGCTGCTTGAGCAGGTCGAGTCCATTCATGCCCGGCAATTCAACGTCGGCAATCAGCGCATCGGGCTGGAAAGTAGCGAATTTTGCCAGCGCATCTTCTGCGTTGCTTACGCCCAGAACTTCGCATCCCCAGCGCTGCAATAATTGTTCGTAACCTTTGCGTGCGTTGTCTTCATCTTCGACAATCAGAACGCGGTCGCGATGATCGGACGCTTCGAGAGCGCGAACCGCGCCCTTCGCTTCTTCCGCCATGTAAAAAACCTCTCCGTCTATCGTGGTTTTGGCTATTTAGAAAGCCGCTTGACTGAGCAATCTCGACTCTAACAAGCCTACGAGTGCTTGCCAAGTTTTAGCTAACTTTTTTGTCAGAGCAAAGGTGAAATCCACCGCAGGTCGATCGATGTCAAGCAACGTGCCGCTGCAGCTGTGCCTGGCGTTATTCTTTCAGCAAATACAGCGCTCTTTCCAACTCTAATTCCAGTTTTGCGCCCTTGGGCAAATTCAGCTCGTGTCCGCGCCCGGACTCCACGAGATAAGCTGTCAAGGCTCCGAGGGCTGCACCTTGCGCGGCTTCTTTTTTGTTTTTGTCTCGCACTCCTTGAACCGCGCCACCCGCAGCGCCGGCCGCTGCGGCTTGGGCGGCGTCCTGTTGCGTGCTACTGCGCCCTTCGATTAGGCCCTCTTGATTAGCTGCCACGGGCTTAACGCTGTGATCGCCCGGAACGCTTACCACTTCTGCGACAATGGGGAGCTTGCCAAATTTCGTGTAAATGTCGTCAAAAGTTAGCCAAATTTTCGCGCGTCCGGTAACGCCGGCGGGTTCGACGCGGCTGACATGACCGTGAATATCCGCCCCGGTTGGTAAATAAATGCCTCGACCAGCCTCCAGAGGCTCGACAGTCTTTACCACGAATTTGGTGTTTTCTTCCGTGCCCTTGGTAGTGAGGTCTTGTTCCAGGATCACGAGGAATTTCGTTCCCGGAGCGACCGCGAAGGTCTCGGGCGGTAAACCATGCCTGCGTCCATCGGCCTGCTGAGGTTCCGGCGCAGATTGCCCGTTATCCTGCTGACGCGTTTGGTGAATTTCTTTCGCGCCTGAGGGAAAAATCATGGCCGCAAGCAAAATGGTGAACAGGACGCTAATGGATTTCGCGTGAGTTAAAAATTTGTGGGTCATGCTTTTCTCCCCAGATTTTATTTCCGCCGGTTATGAAAATTTGATGCGCAGAATATTTGATGCGGCCTGGGTGCCAACGCGTATTCCAAGGGTATTTCTTCATTTGTGCCAATGCAAGAGCGTGTATTTTGAGGCAGACCTGTTCGGGCCTAGTCGCCAAGAAACTTTCTGATGCGTCGTAAAACCTCCTCATACATGGACGGGGTAACTCTGCCGGTCTGCGTGTTTTGTTGGCTGGGATGATATACGCCGAACAATCGGGGCGCGGGTGGCGGCAGTTGGATTTCAGTTCCATGCGCGAAGCGGTAAGGCGCGCGCGAAGCGATGAGGTCTCGTTGCTTCAGCACTTCGAGGTAGGCATCCCAGGCGATGCGACCGAGGGCCAGAACGGCTTTCGGTTCCAGGATGCGGATTTCGCGTTCCATGTAGCCGCGACAGTTGAGGATTTCGCTCGGCAAAGGTTTGTTGTCTGGCGGGGCACAGCGGGCCGTGGCGGTGACGTAACTATCCATCAGCTGCAAACCGTCATCGCGGCTCACGGAGATAGGCTGGTTCGCGAATCCAGCTTCGTAAAGCGCGGCGAAAAGAAAATCGCCGGAGCGGTCTCCGGTGAAAACGCGGCCGGTGCGATTTCCTCCGTGTGCCGCGGGAGCAAGCCCGACGATCAGTAATTTTGCGTTGGGATCGCCGAATCCCGGCACTGGTTTGCCCCAATATTGGCAGTCGAGATAGGCGCGCCGCTTTTCGCGAGCAACGCGCTCGCGATATTCGACCAGGCGCGGGCACAAGCGGCACGCTACTACCTCGCGCGCAAGGCGCTTCAGCGCAGCCTGGTGGTTCACGTCAGAAGTCCCAGAACCTCATCGTGAATTTGCGCGTTGCTGCTTACGAACTGGCCGCCGTAAATCGTGCGCTCGCCCAGAAGGTTTGTGGATTTTCCGCCCGCTTCCTCCACGATTAAACCCAAGGGGGCCAAGTCCCACGGCATGGAGGTCCAGTCGACGGCCGCCTCGATTGCGCCTTCGGCAACCAGCATGTGTTGCCAGAAGCCGCCCAGGGCGCGGCTATTTCGCACTGCATCGGCGAGGCGACGCAGTTTGGCGCGGTCGGCTGCGTTTTTCTTGGGACCGGTGCCGGTGGTGAAAATCATCGCGGCACTGAGCTTGGATACGCGCGACACATGAATCTTCTTGCCATCGCGAAAAGCGCCTTCGCCGCGATACGCGAACCAACGCGAGCCCAGTGCGGGAGCGCTCACCATGCCGGCGACAATTTCACCGCGGTGTTCAATACCGAGCAGCGTTCCGAAGGTAGGAATGCCGCGCGAAAATTCTTCGGTGCCATCGATTGGATCAATGATTAATCTTGCGCGGTCGCCGGAGGCGGCGGCTTCCATGTCGCGACCCCCCATTTCCTCGCCCAAAACGTCGAGAGCCAATCCGCTGGCGGTTACTTTGGCGCGAGCCATTTCTTCGACGCCGCGATCGGCCTGGGTGACCGCTGAGCCATCGCCTTTGCGATCCACGCGCATCTCTACCGCGCGAAAATATCGCATGGCAATGAGATCGCCCTCCTGCACGATGGAATGTAGCAGCGGGCCATATTGTTCGCGATATCCCATCAGTTCTCCGTTTAAGTTCTCGAGCTCCTGTCCAGTCGCTGCGAGCGCTCGTTGTACCTGCCGATTTCGATAAGCCTGACTACGCATTTGACAGGCTCGCCGCAGCTACCTAGCATACAAACTTACCCTTTTGAGCGCTCACACCAACTCCGGAACGGTGCTGGACCGCATTCTCGAGGCTCGTCGAGCCGAGATCGAGCATCGTAAATGCGTGCTCCCCGAAACGGCGCTGAAATACGGCGCGAAGGCGGCCTCGCCAGTGCGCGATTTTTATTCCGCGCTATCACGCGATGGGCTAAACATTATCGCAGAACTGAAGCCGGCATCTCCCTCACGCGGAATTATTCGCGAGCCATTTGACGCGCCTGAGCTGGCCAAGAGTCTGTCACAAGCCGGCGCCGCCGCGCTCTCGGTGCTTACCGAAGGCGAATATTTTCATGGCTCGCTGAAAAATCTTCGCGATGCGCGAAAAGCCATGGGCCTGCCGGTGCTGCGCAAGGATTTTATTTTTGATCCCTGGCAAGTCTGGGAAGCGCGGGCCAACGACGCGGAC
>DATNKL010000187.1:0-3259 GCA_035603415.1 Candidatus Acidiferrales bacterium | reverse complement strand
TGGCTACGTCGCGATAATCGGTATATGTGTAGCTGATTTCTTCGGCGGGCAAACGACGCTGATCCAGTATGACCACGCCTGCGTCGGTCCATTCGATAGGTTGTGCTACGTACATAGGTTCTCTATAGCTCTCCGAGCGTGCTTACCAGCGTTAACTAAATTGTAGCGAATGCCTTTGCACAGAACGAATGCCGCAGATGGTCACGGTGACATGGGCATGTGCTGAAAACCCCTGGTGGCAATGATGGAAGTCAGCGCGATCATCGAGTTGTAGCCTAAATGCAGCAGGAAGCTGGCCAGGACGGTGCCGGTGCGCGCGCGCGCGAATGTAAAAATCACGCCAACGAAAGTCAGCAGCACCACCAAACGCCAGGTCCAGCCCAACTGGGAGCCATGCATCAAACCAAAGAGCACGCCGGTAATTAAAATTCCCGGCAGCACGCCAAGCGACTTGGCGAAGATTGGGTAGAGGTAGCCGCGAAAAACAGTTTCCTCGACGAGCGGCGCGACTAAAACGGCCATGGTCATCAGCAACATCGCGCCGGAACGATTCTTGAAAATTTCCTGGATGGGCAGATGCTCAGTATCTTTCATGTTGTAGCTGGCCAGCGCCACAAAAATGGCTAAGCCGCTGCCGGAGAAGAAATACATCCAGCCGCTGCCCGTTCCGGCTGTGGGATTCGTGTTCAATTTTCTCCAGCCCAGCGAGCGCCAGAAGGGCACGTCGCGTAACACTGCGAGGGTCACATAGAGAAACAGAAACAATAGCGCGTACCACAGCACGTTGGTTTCAACCAGCAGTTGCGGGCTATTTTCAAACACCCGCTGCACTTGCTTGGCGCTTAAGTGGCGATTCGCTGAGACATAAAAAACAAAACCCAATTGCACAACCATCAGGCTGGCAAATCCGAAAAAAATAAAAACAATCAGATGCGGCCAGGACCAGGACACGCGCAAGTCTTCCGGCAAAATACGCTGGGCTTGAAAAGCGGGGATGGCGGCCGCCATTGGATCGCCGGCAAGAAGGTGGGTGGGTTGAGGCTCGGCAACTGGTTCGGGCACGGGCGGAGCAGTCTGGGCCGGAGCCTCCGGCAAGGGATTCACGGCGTGCTCCGGCGTCCCGTTGTTAAAGTTTTCGTCGTGATCGTTCATTTCTATTTTTCTTTGAGCGACGTTTTGGCCAGCCTGAAGCCAGCGCCGCGGCTACCAGTGGCATGAGCAGTTCGTGATGTCCGGTGATGGCGTACCCTTTAGATTCTACTCCGTGACGTTTGCCGGAGGATAACGTGGGGCGCTTCACTACATTTTGTAGCGGGCGATAATGCTGGATGAAGTCAAAATTGGCGGTGGTAATCGGGCGCAAAGGCACTCTCAAATTGCGCGCCACGGAAACCGCTTTCAAGAAAATCTCCGGCAAAAGAACCGCCGAGCCCCAATTCATATATACGCCGCCGGGATGCATGGATTTCACCAGCGCGCAGAAAAGAAGAAAGTCGCGATAAGACGCGGCACCGAGGGCGGCACCATCGGCGGCCGTATGCATGTGGGGAATGTCAGCGCCGATGGCCAGATGAACGGTGACTGGAATGCGACGGCGATAGGCCGCGGCCACAACGCTGGATGAGGGGTAGCGCGCTTTCGCGGCGCTGCTGGTCAAGAATTGGCCTGCAGCCTCGCCATAACCAACGCCGGAACGCACAGCGTTTTTGGCAATTTCATTGAGCTGCTCGCCGGTTTCGCGTGCCATGCCAAATTTTCCGGCGCCGATGCCGGCGTCGACGTCCTCCGAAGTCTTTCCTGCGATGGCGATTTCGAAATCGTGAATCAGCGCGGCGCCGTTCATGGCGACGCCAGATACAAAACCGCGTTCGATTAAATCAATCAGCACAGGGCCCAGCCCAACCTTTATGACGTGCCCGCCGATGCCCCACAAAATTGTTTTTTTGCCGGCGCGCGCGCGTTGGACCGCGCCGAGCAATTGGCGCAGATCTTCAGCGGCAAGAAAATTGGGGAGTGAATCCATGAATTTTGAGACGGACACATTGGCGGCGGGCGATTTTGCGAACTCAGCTACGTTGACTTTACTTTTGCGCGAAGCAAGCGGATAGGTGCGCACGGCGCCCAACTGCAACGGCGCAGTGGAATAAATGCTCATGGAAGCGAGATCACTTTAGATAGCTCATGTGTGCAGGAAACTTTCACAATTCTGCTCTCCGGGATGAGTAAATTTTGGGCCATTGCTGACATTTGATTATCGCTCATGACCATTCGAAGCGGAGCCAGGAGGATAGCCGTTGGTGTTCAGAACGCGAGCGAGCGCTTGCCCGGTGTAAGACTTTTTGGTGCGCGCCACCAACTCCGGCGGACCTTGCGCAACGATGCGTCCTCCGCCTTCGCCGCCTTCGGGGCCTAAATCTATAATCCAGTCCGCTTGTTTGATGACATCGAGATGATGCTCGATGATCAGCACGGTGTTACCGAGACTAACCAGCCGCTGCAATACAGCCAGAAGTTTTCGCACGTCGTCAAAATGCAGGCCAGTCGTGGGTTCGTCCAGAATATACAACGTGCGACCGGTTTGGCGCTTGGAAAGCTCACGAGCCAGCTTGATACGCTGGGCCTCGCCTCCCGATAGCGTGGTGGCCGATTGGCCGAGCGTTACGTATCCGAGGCCGACTTCGACGAGGGTGGCAAGCTTTTGCTGAATCTGCGGAATATTCTCGAGCAATTTGAGCGCTTCAGAGGCGGGCAGATTTAGCACGTCGCTGATGGAATGTCCTTTGTAGCGCACCGCCAAGGTTTCCGAATTGTAGCGGCGGCCACGACACACTTCGCACGTGACGTATACGTCGGGAAGAAAATTCATTTCGATGCGCCGCAAGCCATCGCCCTGGCAAGCTTCGCAGCGGCCACCTTTCACATTAAAACTAAAACGTCCGGGTTTGTACCCGCGCTCGCGTGATTCCGGAAGCATGGAAAAAAGATCGCGGATGGGCGCGAAAACGCCGGTGTAAGTCGCGGGATTGGAACGGGGAGTTCTGCCAATAGGCGCCTGATCGA
Source organism: Candidatus Acidiferrales bacterium (assembly GCA_035603415.1). GTDB lineage: Bacteria > Acidobacteriota > Terriglobia > Acidiferrales > UBA7541 > Acidiferrum. The sequence continues at coordinate 199 of DATNKL010000187.1, read as the reverse complement.
TCTCGATTACCTTGTCGATTTGCTCGGCGCCAAGAATTTCGCGGTGCGGGGCGACCGGCTCCATCGAGCGATAAAGTTTCTGCGCGAGCGCGCGATAAAGAATGTCATTGATGAGCGTGGACTTTCCAGAACCAGACACTCCAGTAACCACGGTTAAAAGACCGAGCGGTATCGTGACGTCCACATCTTTTAAATTATT
>DATNKL010000017.1:0-4059 GCA_035603415.1 Candidatus Acidiferrales bacterium | reverse complement strand
AAAATACGCGATGGCTTTTTGCTTTTGCTCGGGTTGAACATCGAGATCGACTCGGCCGTAGTGGTATTCGCCAAATTCGGAGTGCAGTGCGGCCAACAACTGGCCCAGAGTTTTACCGTGCCAGGCCATCAATTCGGCGAGGAATAAGGCCGAAACAGTAGCGTCACGTTCGGGAAGATAAAGGCTGGTGCCGAACCCGCCACTCTCCTCACCGCCAGCCAGAATATTGCGCTCCAGCATAAGCTCGCAAATATATTTGAAGCCGATGGGAACTTCGTGAAGGGTGCGGCCGAATTTGGCGGCGAGTTTATCGATCAGCTTGGTTACGGAAAAAGTTTTGGCGATGTCGCCGGGGAGATTGCGCGTGCCGGCGAGGTGCCAGACCAGCAAAGCGAAAAGCTGATGGGGGTTGAGGAAGGAACCGTCGCGATCGATGGCACCAATGCGATCTCCGTCACCATCGGCGCAGAATCCGGCGTCATATTTGCCGGCGAGAACGGCATTGCGGAGGGGTTGGACGTGGGGCTCGATGGGCTCGGGGTGCGCGCCGCCGAAACGCGGGTCGCGGGTGCCGCGAATTTCGTCGCAGTGAATGTTGTGGCGACTGAAAAGTTCACGGAGCAGGCCCGCTGATGAGCCGTACATGGGGTCTGCCATGAAACGAAAATTTGCTTTTCGCAAGCGATCCCAGTCGACGAGCTTTTCTAGTGCGTCGAGGTATGGAGCGCGAGGGTCGAGGGTGTGCAGTAAATCTTTTCGGGGGGAAAGTGCTGGAGTGTTGCGATACTGAGCGAGTTCTAACTCCTGTTCGATCTGCGCGACGACGGAGGGAAGCGCGCTACTGCCATAGCTTGCTTTGTATTTAATCCCGTTCCAACGATAAGGATTGTGGCTGGCGGTGATGACGATGCCGCCTGCGGCGCGTCGTTGGCGAACGAGGAGCGAGACAGCGGGTGTGGGGCAGGGCTTGTCGGTCAACCATACCGGTGTGCCACTTGCAGTGATAACGTCAGCGACTGCCGCGGCTACAGTGTCGGACGCAAAGCGATGATCGTAGCCGATGATCACGCCTTTGCGCGCGTCTTCGGAGCGAATCACGTAGCGGGCGATGGCGTTCGCGACGATGCGCGCATTCGCGAAGGTGAAATCTTCGGCGATGATGGCGCGCCAGCCATCGGTGCCAAATTTAATTTGCACCGGGCTGTCGTGGGCGACAGGTTGCAGTTGTTGCACGATCATACCGCCGAGAAGTATACGCGAAGGTCCAGGAGCGCCAAGAGCCGCATTGGCGTGCTTACAGCAGGTCCTTGCGGCCACGCTCTTCGAGCCATTTCACGATCTTGCCGACCTCTTGAGAGCGATGGCGAGGGCATATCAACAATGCGTCCGGAGTTTCGACCACGACGAGATCGCGGACGCCGATAGCGGCAACGAATTTTGTGGGGCTCCAAATAAAATTGCCTTCGGCTTCGAGCATGTGGCCTGCGCCGGCGAGGACATTGTGATGTGCGGTTCTCGAGGATTGTTCGTGGACCGCGGTCCACGAACCAATATCGCTCCAGCCGATGTCGGCGAGAATCATGAAAACGCGGGAGGAGCCTTTTTCGCGAGTGATGGGTTCGAGAATGGCGTAGTCTACGGCAATATTTTCCAGCCGCGGATAAATGGAGCGAAGTTTACTTTCGTATTTGCGTGTGCCGAGGGTGCCGGCGAGCATTTCTAGTGCCGCGTAAGTTTTGGGTAAATATTTCTTTAGCGAATCCAGGAAGGTCGAGACACGCCAGAAAAACATTCCGGCGTTCCAACGGTAATTGCCGGAGGCGACGTATTTCTTGGCCAGCGGCAAATCCGGTTTTTCTTTGAATGCTTTAACAGGGAAGATTGGGAAAGATGTATTGGAGACGGCTTTCGCGGCGCACTGGATATAGCCAAAACCAGTGTCGGGGCGGCTGGGCGAAATGCCCAGGACGACCATGCGGCCGGGCTCTCGTGCAACCTCTAGCGCCAACTGGGCGGTCTTCCTATATTTTTGTGGCTGCGCGATATAAAGATCGGCGGGCAGTACGGCCATTAGGGCGTCGCCGCTCTCCTTGTGACGAATGTGTATGGCAGCAAGAGCGATGGCGGCGGCGGTGCTTCGGCCGACAGGTTCGGCGAGAATGTGTTTACGTGCGGATGCCGGCAAGTGCTTGCGAAGTGAAGCGGATTGCTCTGCGTTGGTGACGGTCCAGATGCGGTCCGGGGAAATCAATGGTTCTAGACGCGCCACGGTTTGCTGCAGCATGGAGTCCGCGCCGATGATGTTGAGCAATTGCTTGGGTGTGCGGGTGCGGCTGCGAGGCCAGAAGCGAGTTCCGCGGCCTCCGGCGAGGATTACGGCGTGTGCGGTGAGCTTTTCTGCGGCCATGAGCGGGTCAGGTGAATAGGACTTGTTCGATTGCGGAATTCGGTACGCCATGGCGCGAAAGATTATTGCGTAATTCGCTGATGATGGGCACGTATGCGCATAAAATCGAGGTCGGGTTTTCGGGAACCACGGAAAATTTACCGAGGTTCGCGGGAATGAACCAGCATTCACCTTGCTGGTAGGAGCACGAACCATCGCTCCATTGAAGAACGCCGCGACCGCTGAGGATTATCAATAATTCAAAGCGAGCAGGATCTGAATTTGCCCGATGCTGCGAGGAAAAGTCCCATCGTTCGCTTGCGAAATGCCGGCAGGCTACGAGCAAAGATTTTTTCATGCCATTGGCTGAAGGCAATGCAACTGGCCTGACTTTTCCGCCTTGGCGATGGTCAAAATTGATGACGGCCATGCCTTTTTCAATGTGCAATTCGCGCGGATTGCCCTTGGCGTCGACGCGATGGAAGTCGTAGAGGCGATAGGTGAGGTCGCAATTCTGCTGCACTTCACAGAGGATCATTCCGGCGCCAATGGTATGCGGCGTCCCGGGGGGAACGTAAAAGGTGTCGCCAGGCGAGACCGGCAAGCGTTCAAAAAAAGTTTCGAGGCCGCCGGTTTTTATAGCCGACTGAAACTTTTCTCGATCTACTTTGGGGACCAGACCAAGCAAGAGAGTGGCGCCCGGATCGGCGGAGACAGCGTGCCACATTTCCGTTTTGCCGATGGCGCCGGGCGTTTCGTTTTGCGCGGCGTAAGCGTCATTGGGATGCACCTGGATGGAAAGCTGATCGGCGGGGAAAAGAAATTTCACCAAGAGCGGAAATTGGGGCGATGCAGGTGGAGATGCGAAGTCGGTGCCGCGCCATTCTGGCGGCATTTTCTGCCACGCCTGGTTGATGGGGCCTGCAAAAGGACCGGTTTCGATCTTAGAATCCGGTCCGGTGAGCCATGCTTCACCGGTGGGTTCATGGAGATTTGTTTTGTCGGGATAGATGGGTGCAAGGGAGCGAGCGCCCCAGATGCGGAGCATAAATTTTGGCTCGATGCGTGTGGGCTCCGGCCGCACGGATTAAGTGGCGGCTTCAGCGCGCGAGAAAAAACGGGCCAGACGGCGCAACCCTTCTTCGATACGCTCGATGGAAGTGGCGTAAGAAAGACGGAGATAGCCGGGCGCGCCGAAGGCTTCGCCAGGAACGACGGCGACTTGGACTTTGTCGAGCAGCAGCTCGGTGAGCTCGGTGCAGGATTTGGCCAGTGCATTATTTCCACGGAGGTGCGCGGAAATATTTGGAAAGGCGTAAAACGCGCCGCCGGGATCTTCACAGGTAACGCCGGGAATAGCGCGCAAGCCATCCACGATGCGCCTGCGGCGTCGTGCATATTCGGCGAGCATTATAGGGATGGAATCCATGGAGCCGCGCATAGCTTCAAGAGCGGCGTATTGCGCGATGGAAGTGGGGTTGGAAGTGGATTGGCTTTGCAGCTTGATAGAGGCTTGCACCAAAGGTTCCGGAGCGAGCGTGTAACCAATGCGCCAGCCAGTCATGGCGAAAGTTTTGGACATCGAGCCGATGATGATGACGTGATCTTTCGCACCGGCGGCGCTGGCGATGGAGTACGGTCTGTGCGGCTCATAGGTGAAATGGGAGTAGCAT
>DATNKL010000041.1:0-9644 GCA_035603415.1 Candidatus Acidiferrales bacterium | reverse complement strand
CCAATCTTTTTGCTACTTATCTTGCGGAGTTCATCCCCCGCGCGGTGCAGCCGGTCTATCGCGTGACGATTCTGTCCGTGTTGATTGGAATATTGGCGGTAATCAATTACCGCGGAGTGCGATCGGCGATACGCGTCAACGACTTTCTCACCAGCATAAAAATATTTCTGTTGCTGATCTTTATCGGCGCCGGACTGGGATGGTTGATCGCACATGGCCAGATTGTTCCCGCGCCGATGACCCACGCGGTCACCTTTCAAGATTGGCTCGGCGCTATTTTGGTGCTGGTCTTCGCTTACGGCGGATTTGAAGCGGTTTTTTTCGCTACCGGAGAAACGCGCGACCCGCGCAAAGATTCAGCCGCGGCGTTATTTTATGCGCTGGCGCTGGTTACGGCAATTTACACCTTGGTTCAGGTGGTGATCAACGGCACGCTAACCAACCCTACTGGCACCGAACGCCCGCTTGCGGAATCGGCGCGTCACATTTTCGGGAACGAGGCTGCGGCAGCCATTGCTTTCGGGGCGCTAGTGTCCATCTACGGATATTTGGGCGCCAATATGCTCCACACCCCACGACTGACGTTCGCATTGGCGGAGCGCGGAGATTTTCCCCAATTTTTTGCGGCCGTGCATCCGAGATTTCGCACTCCGCACGTATCTATTGTTGTTTACACGATTTTGCTGCTGACCCTCACGGTGATGGGAAATTTTCGATGGAATATTACCCTTTCCGCGGTGGCCAGATTGCTGACCTACGCTTCATTTGCCGTTGCGCTGCTGGTATTGCGAAAAAAGCATCCCGAAGCGGATGCATTTCGCCTGCGCAGCGGGCCCCTGATCGCGATTCTGACACTGGCGTTTTGTGTAGTGCTGTTTATGCAGACGCCGCTCAGCAATTTGTCCATCGTCCTCGGCGTCATCGTAATCGCAGCGCTGAATTGGCTGCTGGTGCGCAATAGCGGCGCGGCTAAGTAGGTCCAAATTAGCGAGACTGTTCTTTGAATCATCCGCTCTCACATAGAAGTTATACGAGCTTCAGCGTGAGAGGATCTCTTGTTCGCGCATTCGTGAACAGCGGAGGAATCTCATTATGACCATGAGGCGTACTGGCGATGCCTGGATGCCAGCCGACGAATATGGCCGGGCTTTGCCTAAATTTTCTGTAAACCTGCTGGTGCGAGACTTATCGAGATCACTTTTTTTTTATGAACAGGTGCTGGGGGCTACTGTCCGTTATGGCGATGCCGATTTCGCGGCGATGGTTCTGAATGGAGTGGAGTTCATGTTGCACGCCGACCATACCTACGACCATCATTCGTTGTATACGCGACTGCAAGGCGCAGGAAAACGCGGCACCGGAGCAGAGCTTCGCGTGATGGGCATCGATCCCGATGCTGTGCAAAAGCGCGCGGAAGCGGCCGGCACGGTCATTCTACAACCGGTGGCGGATTTTCCGCATGGGTGGCGCGACGTAATTCTGGAAGATCCCGACGGCTACATTTGGGCGGTTGGCGTGCCCTTGAAAAAGTAATCCACGCCAAAGCTGACAAAACCGGCAGACAATCGCTTCAGTCCACCAATCAGACTTCCTGTTACGCCTTGTCGCCGCATCTAAAGCTAGGCGCAAGTCCCCGGCATCCAAGCACCTTGGCATCGGGCATTAAATCGTGACACTATCCGAAGCCTTTAGAATATATTTCCAAGTAACTCTAAGGAGAACGCATGAAACTGTCGGCGCTGCGGTGCGGATTTCTGGCAGTGGTATGGTGCGGCGCGTCTCTTGCCACTTTCGCGCAAGATACCGCCGGTAAACGGCCCATCACTTTTGACGATCTAAGAAATATGCATCGCGTCGCGACCCCAATAATTTCGCCCGATGGAAAATGGATAGCCTACTCCGTCGCAACTCCGGACATGGATGCAAACCGAAACGCCAGCAATATTTGGATCGTGCCTGCCACTGGCGGCGCGGCGATACAACTGACGCAGAGCGGCCACGATTCCGCTCCGGCGTGGTCGCCGGATAGCAAGACGCTGGCATTTATTTCGTCGCGCGAGGGAAATTCGCAGGTTTACGTGCTGTCTATGGAAGGCGGCGAAAGCCATGCGATTACACATATGGCCGGCGGCGCGGATTTAGTGAAATGGTCGCCAGACGGAACGACGATTGCTTTTACATCACCCGTTTACGTGGACTGCAAGGACGATGCCTGCAACAGCGCGCGCGACACGGAAAAAGAAAAAAACAAAGTGAAAGCGCGAGTGTATGAACAGCTTTTATATCGCCATTGGACGCACTGGTCGGAAGGAAAACGCAGCCATTTGTTCGTTGCGCCAGCGGATGGGAATGGAACGCCGCGAGATTTAACGGCCGGTGCAAATTACGACGTGCCTCCCGATGAACGCGGTGGCGCGGACGATATAAATTTTTCGCCGGATGGAAAAGAAATTTGTTTCACGGCAGTATCGGACAAGGTGGAAGCCCTGAGTACCAATGGAGAATTGTTTATAGTGCCGGTCAGCGGCGGCGAAGCCAAGAAAATCACCACGAATCCAGGATTCGACGGGAACCCAGTGTACTCGCCGGATGGGAATTACATCGCGTACCACGCGCAATTTACTCCGGGATACGAGGCTGATCGATGGCGGGTGATGCGCTACGACCGGCATACGGAAAAACTTGAAGATTTGACCGTAAAATTCGATCGCAGCGCGGAAGGCCTGGCGTGGTCACCGGATAGTAAGACAATTTACTTCACCGCCGAAAACGAAACGCTTTCGCCGATTTATGCGCTTGACGCGCACGGCGGAGCGGAACCGAAGAAAGTTGTGGCTGAAGGATTCAACACCGCGGTCTCGCTCAGCCGCGATGGAAAGATCATGGCTTTCGAACGCACCACGCTGACGATGCCCGCGGAAGTCTTCGTAGCGGCGGGCAACGCCGCGAATGCACAGCAAGTGACGCATCACAATGACGCTTTGCTGGCCAAGCTCGACATAAATGCGCCGGAAACGTTCTGGTTTGAAGGAGCGGGCGGTACGCGCGTGCAAGCGATGCTTCTTCGCCCGGCGAAATTTGACGCGGCGAAAAAGTATCCGCTGCTGGTGCTGCTGCACGGCGGGCCACAAACGATGTGGTCGGATGCCTGGGGTTATAGATGGAATGAGCAAGTATTTTCTGGCGCGGGTTACGTGACGCTGATGATTAACCGCCACGGGTCTACCGGTTACGGTCAGAAATTCACCGATGAAATCACCAATGATTGGGGTGGCCAACCCTATGTCGACGTGATGAAGGGCGTCGATTACGCGCTGGCCCATAATAAATTTATTGATGGCTCGCGTATGGCCGCCGCGGGCGGTTCGTACGGCGGATTTATGGCCGACTGGATCGCCACGCACTCGGGGCGCTTCAAAGCAATCATCAGCCACGCGGGCGTTTACGACCAGACCTCGATGTACGCTACCGAAGAGTTGTGGTTTATCGAGCACGATATGCAGGGAACTACGTGGAGCAATCCTGAAAGCTACAAGAAATCGTCGGCATCCACGTACGCGGGAGATTTGGGAAAATACAAAACGCCGACGCTGGTGGTCGCCGGGGAAAATGATTTTCGAGTGCCCTACACGCAGTCCTTGGAATTTTTCAATACGCTGCAGCGGCAAGGGGTGCCGTCCAAATTAGTAATTTTCCCGGATGAAGGCCACTGGGTGCTGAAGCCGCAAAATTCGCAATTCTGGTACAAAACCTTTCTCGACTGGCTGGCAATTTATTTAAAGTAGGTGCGCAACAAGTTTGCGCCGATCAGGCCGTGGACAAGCGGCGAAATGCGCGACGCGCAAACCTAAACAAGTGAAAGATCAGAAACGCCGAGAGAATCAATAGCGCGCCGACTACGATGGTGGTGGTCAGCGGATGAGCGCCGGCCATCCAGGTAAGCCATACAGCGAGCAGATCTTCGCCAAAACTTAGAATCCAATTGCTGAGCGGCTCGGGACTCGTGTTTACGGCTGCGCGTGTCGAAGCTTTTGCGCTGTGCGAGGTTAGCGCGACACCTCCGGCAAGCAGTGCGGCGGCCCAGCGCCATTCCGGTGAAACGTCGCCGACCGAAGCATAAGCGAGCAGCGCCGCAGCAGGCGGGCGAATGAATGTATGAATGGCATCCCACACGGTGTCGATATAGGGCACCTTGTCGGCGAAGAATTCGACGAAATACAGCACCGCCGCAATTCCCAAAATCAGTGGATGCGAGAGAATCTCCAGCGATTTTGAAAGATGAATAAAACCAAAACGCTGTAGAAGTCCCAGGGTGAGGATCGTGGCGTAAAGATTCAGACCGGACGAGTATCCAGTTCCCAGGACCGAGCCGAGTGCATTCAAAATATTCATGGCAGGCTTGCGGAATGCAATTGGAGTTTAGCAAGCAGTTCGCAAATGTTGTAGAGAAACGAGTCAATCGGCAGCCGCAGATAATGCGCCTCATAAAAAAAACTGGCCCGAATAATCGGGCCAGTTTGATGGACATCTACTACAGACACCCTGCTACACGGGAATTACACTGATCCAGCGCCGCGACTCTTGTCGCGCTGCGCGGCGTTATCATCCGAGAAAGAATTGCCCCAGTCATTCACTTGCCGTTCAGCTTCATCTTTCGCGATGCCATAGCGCTCCTGGACCAACCCGACAAGCTGTTCTTTTTTGCCGCTCAACGTCTGCAGATCGTTATCTGTAAGTTTCCCCCACTTGGTCTTGGCTTTGCCTGCATACTGTTTCCACTTACCTTCGATTTGATCCCAGTTCATTTGAAGCCTCCCTATGATTCCTTGATTGATTCAGTCAAAACAGCAAGGCACAACCTAAGCAAACCACACCGCTCGTAATCGGCGAATACAGCATTTGGTTCATATACGCTGGCCGCCTCTTGTAGGTCCTTAAGATGCACGACGATTGGTACTTTTTTGACCGGTGAACAACCCACTTAGGCAGCGTAAATTGCTACACGATGCATTCGCTCGCCCTAAAGGGTTATAGGTATGGAGCCTTAGTCGCATATCACGTACAAGGTAACGGGACTCGCCAATAACTTATATTGAAACTCCAGGGTACAGGTGTGAAGAGCGGCCCTGGGCATACGCTGCGAGGTACCACAATTGCGCAGTGCTGACGGAAGGCACGCTAGATGAACGCGAGAATGCTCCTTGGCATAGCCCTGATTGCGATTGGCATTATCGCGCTGGTGTATCAGGGTTTCACTTATACGACACACAAGAAGGTGCTCGACATCGGTCCGATACAGGCAACCAAAGAAGAACATCGGACGATACCGGTTCCACCCGTAATTGGCGTCATTGCGGTGATCAGTGGTGTGGCGGTTCTAGCCCTTGGGCGCGGCAAGTAAAATCAAAATTTAATGGAGGAAACAAAGATGAAGAAAAAATGGACACTTGCAATGGCAGGAGTGCTGGCATTTTCGACGCTCGCAGTCGCAAGGCCCGCTAGTGAAAAAGACGAAAAGGAACGGATTGCAAACGCCGGCAAAGTAATGAAAGAGATCCTAGACGTCCCCGACAATATTCCGCAAGACGTTTTGGACAAGGCGCGCTGCATAGTGGTGTTGCCTTCGGTGGTTAAGGCTGCGTTCGTGGTAGGTGGCAGTTACGGCCGCGGCGTTATGGTGTGCCGCAGAGGCAAAGAGTTCAGCGGACCCTGGGGCGCGCCTGCGATGATGGCGCTGGAAGGCGGTAGTGTGGGTCTCCAGATCGGTGGACAAGCGACCGACTTTGTGATTCTGGTGATGAACGATCGCGGATTGAACAGCATGCTCCACAGCAAGGTAAAGCTCGGGGGCGACGCCAGCATAGCGGCGGGACCCAAGGGCCGCACTGCTTCGGCGGAATCGGATGTAACGCTGCGAGCGGAGATGCTCAGCTATTCTCGTTCTCGCGGAGCGTTCGCTGGTGTGTCGCTGGAAGGCTCGACTTTGCGGGCTGATGGCGGAGCCAATGAAAAGCTATACGGCAAGGGCGTAACTGCTGCGGAGATCGTGGAAGAAGGAAAGAGGGACACTCCTGAAGAGGGCCGTGAGCTAATTTCCACCCTGCAACACGCATCGCCTCATCTACAGAAGTAAGTAACGGACAGTCAGTCGCGGAATGGCGCGAGGGCGGAGAATCTCCGCCCTTTTGCTTTTAAGTCGCTTGGTTCACTCTTAACATTAGCGGTCTAACACAAGCGGTACTGTTCGTTAGCCTACAAAATTCTTAGCGGCTAGGTACACGTTCCTCTGTATTGTTCATTCGAACGCCAGCCCCTACCTTCAATGCAAGCTCCGGCACGCAAAGCGGAGATGTCCCTGCTCTCGTAACTGCTGTCGCCCCCCTGACCGAGAGTGCGTCACAAATTTTAGGGGTTGTTCAGGAGCCTACAGACATGAAAAACGAAGTCTTATCTTCGGAAGACAAACTCATCGCCATGGCGCGCCGCGGAAATCACGAAGCCTTTACTGAATTGGTACAAAAGCACTCCGGGAAAATTTATGGCGTGTCCATGCGCATGCTGAAGAACCGTGAAGACGCCGAGGACAATGTACAAAACGTTTTGGTAAAGGCCTATTACAACATCTGCCGCTTCGAGGGCCAGTCGCAATTTTCAACCTGGCTGTTTCGCATCACCATCAACGAAGCGCTCATGAAATTGCGCCGGCATAAGCCAGAACGGTTTGTAAATCAGTCCGATACCGGGCAAGACGGCGGGACGTTCGCAAATTACCCGGAGATTGAAGACCACCGCCAAAATCACGAACGCGAATACATCAATCGCGAGCTGGCCAGTAAAGCGCTGCAATGTTTGAATCCTTCGCTTCGCCATACCTTCGTGCTGCAGAAAGCGGAAGGGTGGACGAATCGTGAACTCGCCAGGGCCATGGGCATCACGGTAGAAACGGTGAAATCGCGCGTTTTCAGAGCGCGCACGCGCTCGCGGCGACGCCTTGAAATGCTTGGCCGTTCACGGCCCTTAGCGGCATATAGCGCGTAGGTCAAATACTCGCGCTCTGTACCAATATTTCACACAGTGCTGGTTTCCAACGGCTTAGGCTCGCTGGCACATTCAGCAACCGGGATTGTGGCTCGAACCGCGGTGCCAGGATACCGCCGCTCAACTTCCAGTGTTCCGTCCAGTTCCGCCAAACGTTCCTTCATCCCCGCGAGACCCACGCCAGAAGCCCTGCCTGAGCGAAAGCGCGTCAGAACTTGAGAGGAGATGCCTCTGCCGTCATCAATAACGGCGAGGACCACGTGTCCGGTTGAGCAGGCGAGGACAACTTCTATTGATTTAGCGTCCGCGTGCCTGTGAACGTTAGTCAGGGATTCCTGAAGCACCCGGAACAATGCCAGCTCTACTTCTTTTGGCAAACGGGTGGTGATGGGGTCGAGGTGCAGGCTAACCTTTAAGGCGCTGCGTTTTGCAAATCCATCCGCGTACCAACGCGTGGCCGATTCAAGACCAACCTCATCCAGCAACGGGGGATGAAGCAAGTGCGAGATGGTTCTCACTTCCACCATGGAACGCTCGGTGAGCTCTATCGTCTCGTTCAACAGCTTTTCGTGCGCCGGAGACAAAGTCGCACGAGCAGTTTGTAACTGCTCCAGGTTGATTTTTAGACCTACCAGATATTGTCCGACGCTGTCATGCAATTCTCGAGCGATTCGGCGCCGCTCGGCGTCCTGAAGATCGAGAATGCGCGCGCTAAGAGCACGCGACGAGCGCACGTTTTCCCGCTGGATGCTTTCCAGGTGCCGGGTTCGAACGATTTCTCTGCTCAGCAACCGAAAATTGTAAGCAACAAATCCAAGCGCCGCGAACAGTGCCAGAGCCAGAACAACCGAGGTGCGCCAAAACTGGCGATTCCAGCTACCCAAACGCTGGTTCAGAAGCTTAATTTCCTCTTCGTCCATGCTGCGCAATACGCCATCCACTTGCGATTGCTGCGAATCGAGGTCGCGAATTGCGCCTGACCTGCCGGTCGAAACGGAAGCCGGCGCTGCAGCAGACACCGCGCTGCTTTGCAGTTGCGAGATATAATTTTTCAACAAAGATTCGAGCTCACTCAAACGCTGTTGCTGCTGAGCGTTGTCCGCGGTTAATTTGCGGAGATGTTCAGAAGCCGTTGCGATGTACTCGGAATGTTGGCGGAATTGCTGCAGCTGGGATTCGTCTCCGGAGCCGCCGTAGGCCAGTGCACTCCCACGAATTTCGGCTAACTGGGTCCGGAGATTCTGCAGTTCGCCGCGGACGTCATAGGTGTGCAACACCAAGTTGGTGCTGTTACTCACTCCGCGCTGGGTCAAATACGCCGCCACACCAATAATGGCGATAATGAAAAATCCAAAAAATACGGGGATTCGAGAAACAGGACGAACAGACCAAGGCCGCGGCGCTTTTTGGTTCGCAGCTAACGCGACGTTATCTTCGACCATTGCTCTCCGACGCGGGAGTCGATCTGTAGCTTGGTCAAATCCAAACTACGCCTTTGGTATATCACACGTCGGAACAAATTCGCACGTGCCGGCACGCTGCCTGCGTCTTGCCGGCGCGGAGAAAGCGGGCCGGGAACGAAGCCTCGCGGCTACGCTCCCGACGGACAAATTTAATGACGCCTTAGTGACGGGCAGAAGTGGCCTTCTGTCCTTTAACCTCCATCTCATTCACGACCTGCTTGACGTTGGGCACGCTATTCGCGATCTGTTCGATGGCTGAACGGCGCGCTTGCGTCCCGGCATCACCCTTCAGGGTCACCACGCCGTTTTTTACCGAGTAATGAACGCCCTTATCCATTTTGCGTTTTACGAGCGCGGCATCGAGATTTTTTTCGATAGCCTTGTCGAGGTCGGAGTCCACCGCTTTAGCGGCGCTCTCATCTCCGGGAGGCCGAACCGCGATAGTGTTGGCAACCACTTGCCCACCGGCGGCGGCCTTCGCGAGTGATTCGGCTTGCGCCTTATCGCTCTCTGAAGCTACCGTGCCCGCTAGCGTGACTACGCCTTTATCACGATCCTGAGTGACGCTTACATCTTTGTAACCGGATTGGTCCAGCGATTTGCGGACGCTGTCCGTGACGTCCGGCGATTTAGTAGGGGTGTTCGAGCAGCCCAGCAAACCCCCAACCAACAACACAGGAACGAGGGTCAACATCGATCTAAGCGGTTTCATATCTCTCCTTGAATTACGCAAGTTCTTACGCATTCAGCCGGGGTGGCATCGACACTCTACCGGGGAGTCCGACTGTGCGCGTACTGTGCCTCGCTCCGGTGTCAGGCTCAATCGGGGATTACACGTAGAATTGCCTGTGACTAAGGGTAAGAAAAAATTGAAGGAAAAATTTCAGACCGCGGCCGGGGATAGCTTCCAAACAGGTCAAACTGCAAAGGCCCTGCAGGGCTACCGTGTGCAGTCACTCCCCTTGCTTGAGGGACAACCGGCCGCAGTTTTTCTAGTCAGCGTAAAGAATAGTCGCTATTGCGTGCGACGTGGTATCCAGCAAAGACCCTAGAAGGCCGAATTTCATTTGCTTAACACGCACGAAATTCGAAGAAAAAAAAGCGCATGTACCACGATGTACCGATTGTTGGCGGGCGGACGGT
>DATNKL010000203.1:0-3656 GCA_035603415.1 Candidatus Acidiferrales bacterium | reverse complement strand
CGTCGAGATTTATGGGGATCACGGTGGCGCCAGCTTCCTGATATTTGGGCGCTAGGCCGACGGTGGCTGAGGGCAAAGCGACCACTATTTCAAAGCCCAAAGAGCAGAGGACGCGGACCTGGTGGTAGACCCAGGTTGCTCCGGCGGCGGTTTTGACGATGTGCAGGATCTTCATGATGAACGCACTAAAAACAATACCGCAAAAGTGGGCGTGCTGCAGAGTGCAAAGGTGGCGCGGGCCTGCTAAAGGATGCAGGCTGAATTCAGGCTGACGCCGCAGGATAAAAAAGTGACGCTGATCAGGATGAAAGCTGGTAGACAATTGGGGCGGCTGGTGCTACATCTTAGGTGATTGGTGGAAGGGTGGCGTGGTGAAATTTTGAGGCGAGCGATGGATGCATCGATGAGAATGGCGCTGCTGGCGGCGGGGCTGTTGTGCGCGCTGCCATTGATGGCGGGCGCGGCGCGGAAGGCGCAGAATCAGGCGCTGGGCTCGATGACTACGGTGGGCTCTGTTTATATAAATGGTGTGCCAGCGCCGGCAGACTTGACCATTTTTCCGGGCGATACGCTGAAGACCAGTGATACGGGTTCGGCGGCGTTTTCGATCAGCGGGAAAGGGTCGTTCAAGATTCTTTCGAATAGCGAGATGGTATTTCCACCTGATCCACGGTACTCCGCGGAATTGAAGGCGGGATCGGTGGTGATGAACTCTTTTAATGGCGCGACGGATGTTTCGCTGCGAGTGGGGAATTATGTGGTGGCGCCGGTTATCGAATCGCAGCAATCGACTTCGCAAGTGGTGCGACACGCAGATGGATCTTTTACGATTACGTGCCTGGAAGGTAGCGTGGGGTTGATTCCGCTAGAAGGGGCTACGGGGCGCGTTTTGCAATCCGGAGAGTCGGTTAACATTTTGCCGTCGGGTGTGCTGGATATAGCTAAAGCGCCGGGAGCGGCTCCAGGGACAGCGCCGACACAAACCCCAACGCCTGAAACCAGACCAAGCCCGGCCGAACAGGCTTCGACGACGCAACCGCCGCCCGAGGCTCCTGTACCACCGGCGCAGCATAAGGATAAGACCAAGGAATACATTTTGATTGCTGTGATTGCTGGCGGCGCGGTGGGAATCGCGGCGGGAGTTGCGGGGGCCGGGCATGGGCATTCTTCGGTGAGCCCGTCAACACCTTAGCGAAAAGCTAACTTCAAGAATTTCTCAGGCTAAAATTTCTAGGACAGACTTGTTTTGCGGCGGCGCATTCGAAGCGCCTGTTCCTGAACCGAATCCAAAATTATTTTGTGAGTTTAAATGTGAAGTAGATGGATTGGTCCGTCTCTACGGGACGGCCGCCGAGGGTGGTTTGGCCGTACCGCCAGGAACGCACGGTGCCCATTGCTACACTGGCTAATTCGGGAGGACCTTTCACCAAGTGGACGGTGAGTATGCTGCCGTCTGCACTGACGAGAACGTCCAACTCTACCGTCCCCTGAATTTGCTGGCGCTGCGCTTCGATAGGGTAGGGCGGGGCCGGTCCACTCTTTAAGCGGCCGATCTGAAGGTCCGAGCCCGCGGGGCGCGCGGCGTCGGATGTGCTTCGAATAGCGCGGAAGCGGGAAAAGACCGAGACGGATGGAACAGGATTCAGGATAGAGGCAGCGCTTGAAGTGGCCTGTGACGCCGTGGTTGTGGTTGCAGTCGATGAGGAGTTTTGCGGGACCCCGGCGGCGGAAGCGAGATTGCTACCGGCTTGCTGGTCGCGAGACGCGGACGGCGCGGGCGGTGGCAAAGCGGAATCAGGCGCTGAACCGCGTTCAGCATTGGCGTTGGAAGACGCGGGAGGTGCAGAGGTTTGCACTTGGCGGACGACGGTCGGGAAACCGGAACCTTCTTCAGTGGGCTGAGTCTGATTACGTTCGTCACCGCTTTGAATGGGCGCGGGTCTGGATGATGAGGCCTGGTCGGTCGCAGTGGGCGGCGTGTTGCTTTGAACGGGCGGGCTTGAGATCTGAGGTTCGGAATGCGGCGGACGGCGTTCATCGACGAATTGCTCATCCCCTTTCGGTGAGCTTTTGGAGGGGGCGGCATTTCGCGGTGCATCAGAAAATTCGCGCGATGATGCGGAATTCGAATGGGAAGCGGTCGACGACGGAGTTGGCTGATTTTTCGGCGCCGAGTTTGCCACCGCTGAGTTTGCGGCCGGGTCGGATTGAGTTTCGGCGGGGACGGCCGCCGCTGCCGAGGCATTCTGCGCTATTTCCTGTGTTGGTGGCGTAGCGGACTTTTTGCTTCGCAAAAGAGTCGCAGCACCGAGGAGGGTGCCAACAATTACCACGATCATGGCAGCTATTTTCCAGTAGCCGGTCGGCCTCTTAGGCGCAACAGACCAGTCCGGCTCGTTGAAAACCGCAGGCAAGGCGGGTACCGACACGAATGGTGCTGTCGGGGGCGGGGCGGCTGCGAGCTGGTCCCATGGATTTTTTAGCCCGCGAGAGATGTTCGATGCCATGGGGCTAACGGGATTAGGCATGGACGCGGCGAGAGGTCTTTGTGATTGGCGCGGAGCGGATGTAACTGCGGTCGATTTGGCATACGAGGGCGGGGGATTTATAGGTGGAGCTTGTGCGGGCATCTTCCCGGTCGAAGGAGGTGATGGTTTGCCTGGCGGTGCGATGGGGGGCACTTTAGCCCGCGATGGTGGGGACGATGGATTGTTCGCGGATCGAGCCGATGGCTGTGCGTTCGGTGATACAGCCAGCGGTGAGATATAAGCGGGGATAGGGACCGAGTCTGGAGACATCAATGTTACGGGCGCCGCGGGTTTTTCGCGGTGTTCTGAAAGACCACTGGCGGGAGGATCCGGTCGATTTTTAGAAACTGGATTTGTGATCGACGCTTTCTTGGGCAACGGTTGCGAGTCGATCCATTGCGCGATCTGGGATTGCGCCTCATCGGACAAACCTTCGAAACGGGCGCCAATAGTTTTTTTCGAAGGACTTTTCCAAACGATCCACGCGGATGATTCTACGAAATCGGGGGCGTTAGGCAATTGAAACCGTACAACCGGGAGCTCATCGGTCTCGAGAGTCTTCGCGGCACGAACGCAGAAACCAGTTTTACTCAGATTGGCCATGAGGCCGCCGTTACCGTTGCTTAATTGCACGTAGGTCGAGGCGGTCATGGGAAGACGGCCTTGGATGCGTCTTTCTGGGGCTGGCTGGTCATCGGAGTCCGCAGTGGTTTTTTCTTCTTCGGCGGGCTCGGATTCATCTGTTTCGGGTTCGTCCAACGGGCCAGAGAACGCGGACGAAAAAGAATTCAGATCTTTCGCATTATGGCTGTGAGCAAGCGGTATTTCCTCGTGCGAGAATTCGTGATTGACGGACTGGTGATGCGGAAATTCCTGAGGAATTTTCAGTGATGGCGACGGGACGGCGGAAATATCAGGTTTTTGATCGCCAGTGAAGCGCTCTAAAGTCTCTGAATCGATCCACTTCTGAATTTGTTCGCGGGCCGCGGCAGGAAGGTCAACGAAGCGCACACCGGCGCGTTTTTTAGTTTCTCCAATCCAATTGATTTCGCCGGAGGTTTCGATAGTTTCGAGGGAGCGCGGAAGCTGAAAACGGAAGAGTAAGGTCTGGTTGCCAACCAGGGCATG
>DATNKL010000198.1:0-21167 GCA_035603415.1 Candidatus Acidiferrales bacterium | reverse complement strand
GAGGCGACCCTCCAGATAGCCGCCGTGAAAAAATTTGCAGGGGAGTTGGCCGGTGGCGTCGCGAACGAGCAGATGAAACACCGCGTCGCGCCCGCGCATGGTGCGCACCGCCTGGCCGCTCATGACCTGCACGCGAATGGTGTAAATGCCGTTGGGCTGAATATCTTTTACATTGGAAAAATGGATGCGGTCTTCGTAACGGAAAGGCAGGTAGGTGAGCAGGTCTTCGAGCGTGTGGATGCCGCGCTTGGCCAGCAATTCGGCACGTTGCGGACCAACGCCTTTGACCATGCGTACATCAGTGGTTAGGGTTTGCGTGGGCACGATGGAAAAGCGTTCGAATTCTGAACGCGGGTTAAGAAGTTGCTCCTAGCATTTGCACAGTAACGGCAAAAATAACTCCATCTTTTATACCATTATGGATAGACGGCTCTGTGATGAGACGCTGTGCAGACGAAACTTGCACTGAGGTTGTGCGTATTCTAGAGTGATGGCGCTGCGTATTGTTAAAGGGGCACGTCACAGGTTGTAGCTAGCCAAAATCCCCCATACAACTGCGGCATGTGGGGTACCCTCGTTACCCAGGAAGTTTGTAATTACTCCTGCGAAATTCAATTGACGCGGAGATTTAGATTCCGGAGTGAGGTCGTGGAGGTTTCGTGTCGACCGACCGTTTAACGTCTGCGAACAAACTTGCGTTAGTGCTGTGGGTGATCGCAGGAATTGCCGGCGCGTTATTTGCGCACAAATATTATTTCCGCGCGTTTCCGGAAGCGTCGGTGAATTTCAAGGTGTCGCGCGGGGAAGCTCTTTCACGCGCAAAAGAGTTTTTGGCGGGTGAGGGCCAAGACGCCGCAAGCTACCAGTCCGCCATCGTTTTCAATGTAGACGACAACGCGAAAACCTATCTGGAACGCGAGACCGGGCTGGAGCAGGCCAACCGGCTGATGTCTTCGGAACTGAATATCTGGTATTGGGACGTGCGTTTTTTCAAGCCGCAGCAGGAGGAAGAGTTCCACGTACGGGTGCGTCCCGCGGGGCAGGTAGTGGGTTACGAGCACCACGTGGAAGAAGCCAGAGCAGGCGCAACGCTGCAGCGCGCCGCCGCGCAATACGCGGCTGAAAATTTTCTTGAAAGCAAATTGGATATCAAGTCGGGCTGGGATCTTTTACCGGAAGAAATAAATTCGGTGAAAAGGCCGAACCGCCTGGATTGGTCATTTACCTGGGAAAAACATGGATTTCGCGCCAAGGACGCGCCGTACCGGCTGAATGTAGTGCTGCAAGGCGATCAGATCGGAAACAGCGAAGAATATTTGAAGGTGCCCGAAGCGTGGGAGCGCAGCTACAAGCAATTACGCTCGACCAACCTGCTGTACAACCAGATCGCCATCATTCCGTACATCCTGCTGATGGGCAGCGCGCTGTGGCTGGGAATTTCGCTGTGGCGTAAAGGACAAGCCGACTGGATGGGAGCCATAAAATTGGGCGCCCTGGTGGCTTTACTGTATTTTTTGATGCAGATCAATCAGTGGCAATCGACGCGGGCAAATTACGATACCCACGCTTCGTACGGAAGTTTTGTCGCGCTGCAAATCCTTTTGAACATATTGATGGCGATTGGCACGGCGCTGACCGTCACGATGGTGCTGCCGGGCGCGGAGCCGCTGTATCGCGCGACACAACCAGACCGCTTGCGGCTCAGCCGGGCGTTTACTTTGCGTGGGCTGCAATCCAAGGAATTTTTTTCCGCCGCGGTGGTGGGCTTGTCGCTGGCGGCTGCACACATTGGTTTCATCGTGGCGTTTTATATGTTTGGCAGCAAAGTGGGAGTGTGGGCGCCCCAGGATCTGAATTATTCGGATGCGGTGAACACCTCTTTTCCGTGGATCGCGGGAGTTGCGATCGGGTTGCTGGCGTCGACCAGCGAAGAATTTCTCTTTCGCTTGTTCGCCATACCGTTCGTGGGTCGTTTGACGAAGTCGCGCGTGCTGGCAATTATTCTGCCAGCGTTTTCGTGGAGTTTCCTGCATAGCGCGTATCCGCAGGAGCCTGGGTACACGCGCGGAATCGAAGTGGGGATTATCGGCGTCGTGGCCGGAATAGTGATGCTGCATTGGGGCATTCTGGCCACGCTTATCTGGCACTACACGGTGGACGCTTCGCTGGTGGGCTTACTGCTGGTGCGTTCCAACAGCATGTATTTCAAAATTTCGGGCGTGATCGTGGGTGCTGCGGCGCTGGCGCCCTTGATCTTTTCCGGTGTGGCGTATTTGAGACGAGGGCACTTTGCGACGGTGGACGATTTGTTAAATCGCGCCGGGCCCGCGCCGGAAATAAGTGTCGTGGATGAAGTGCCTGAACAGTTTGCGCCGACGGGAAAGGCCCGCGTATATGATGCATTGACGCCCGGTTTGATTGGTGCTCTTGCGGCCTGCCTGGTAATTGGAGGGTTGCTGGCCTGGCGCGTCAAAGAACCTGCTATCGGGGATTACCTGAAGCTTTCGATTGATGCGCGGACGGCGCTCAACGATGCGGATGAAGTCCTTCGCAAGCGTGGGATCGACCCCGGCTCTTACCATCACGCGGTGCTGCTCGCCAATACCACGGATGCCGAAACGAATGAATTCCTCCGCGAACGCGTGGGTGTAGCCAGAGTGAACGAAATTTATGAGAAGGAGGTGCCCGGCGCGCTTTGGAGAGTTCGCTATTTTCGTGACCGGCAGCCGGAAGAATGGGCGCCGGTGCTGCGCCCGAATGGCGCGCTGCACTCCGTGCATCATATTTTGAGCGAAGAGGCTCCCGGCGCTTCGCTCAGCAAAGATGAAGCGGTGAAGCGCGCGGAAGATTATCTGCGCAACACGCAGCATATTGATCTGGCGCAATGGTCGCTGATTGAAGCCAAATCCGACAAGCATCCGCATCGCGTGGACCACCAGCTCACGTGGGAACAAAATCGCGCACTCGATGACTCGGGGACCCCAGCAGATTCCAAATCACTCGCGCACGAGCGCATCGAAGTGGCGGTTCTCGGCGATGAAGTGTCCGACTATCGCACGTACATAAAAATTCCCGACGAGTGGCGGCGCCAACAGTCCGAGCTGACGCTCCCGCGTGTACTTGTTTCGATGGTGCTGCCGATTGTGGTTTTGGGCGGGCTCATGGTTGTGGCGCTGATTGTATTCCTGAAAAATTTGCGCTCCGATGACGCGCATTCCATTCCCTGGCGGAGGTTGGGGGTTTGGGGGCTGTGGGGGCTGGGGTCATATGTGATTATTTTTTCATTTGGCGACCGCATGGCTAGTTTTATGAATGGGTATAACACCGCCATTCCCTTCAAGACCATGCTTGTGGGAATCGCCATTGGAGCGGTGCTCGGAGCGGCGGTGTATTTCGCCGGGATTGTGCTGCTTTTTGGCATGGCCTGGTATTTCGCCAGGCGCGCCTTCGGTGAGGAGCGCCTGCCGGGCTGGACGGGCATGCCCAGGCTGTATTATCGCGACGCACTCTTGATTGGGGTGGGCGGTACTGCTGCGCTGATCGGATTCAGCCGCCTGATTGCAGCGTTATCGGCTCTTTGGCCCACAGCGCATCGTGGTGTTGAAGCTTCCTTTGGCGGCGACTTTGACTCGACGCTGCCGGCCGCGGCAATTTTTGGCACAGTTTTGCTTAGAGCGCTGATGTACACCGGGCTGGTAGCGCTCTGCGCTTCCTTCGTGGTGACGAATGTGAAGCAACCGTGGCTGGGGTTGTTACTTTTTCTTAGTGCGGCGTTGGCAACCGTGGGCACGGCCTGGGGGACGCCTGCGGATTTCGCCAAGCAATTCCTCGCGGGAGCGCTGCTTCTAGGAATGCTGGTATTCGGCATAAGGCGGGTGGCGCGCTTTAACATCCTCGGCAGTTTCCTGGTGGTGACTGGTACTTCGCTGCTGGCAGCCGCGGCAAAACTGGTCTCACAGCCGGATGGCTTCTACCGCGCCAATGGCTACTTGGTTCTGTTGATATTGGCCGGCTTGCTGGGTTGGCCGCTGGTGGCCTGGCGCAGGCGAGCTACTCGCGCAGAAGCCTAGAGTGAGCAGAAATTTCACCTCGGTTTCCTCAACAAAATGAAGGACCTTCGTTCCCGGTTGGAATAAATTTAACAGGAAACAAAATACCTCAGCCGTGCGTTGTTACTTCAGGAAGCGATGCTCACCCATGAGGTAGCGGCACGTCCAAACAGGGTGGTCGCACGGGTGTTCCGTGTTGGCCTAATGAAGAAACTTGCATTATTGTGTAGTGGCGGGCGCCACGGCACATTTTCAAGGACGGCACGCGAACAGAAGGCGAAGAATGTCGCTTCCACGATGGGTTTTGGCTGTGGCCGGTGAAGCTGGAGGCGCGGGCAGCGGAGACGCCGCCCTGGGCGCGGTGACTTCTCTGCCGAACCTCGATGACCGGGCGCTCGTGATTGAAGCCCAAGTCGGCAACCGCGCCGCTTTCGAGGAACTTGTTCACCGTTACGACCGGGACGTTTTACGGCTGGCGCTGAATTTGATGAAGCGGCCGGAAGACGCGCGCGACGTCTATCAAGAAGCGTTCCTCAAGGTTTACCGCAACTTGCATCGATTCCGTTTTGAATGCAGCTTTTATACCTGGCTGTACCGCATCGTAACCAACGTGTGCCTCGACCATTTGCGCCGCCGGCAAGCGCGGCCCGAAGATCAATCGCCGGAAACGAATCACGCGCACCACGACGAGGGCATCACCGACTTTTTCGAGCGGCAGCGGGAACACCGGCCCACCCTCGATCCTGAACGCACCATGTTTGGACTAGAGATCAAGGCGCGAATCGCAACCGCGATGGAACGCCTTTCACCTCGCGAGCGCATCGTATTTGAGATGAAGCATTATCAGGGGCTGAAGCTGCGCGCGATCGGTGATGCGCTAGGAACCACCGAAGAGACGGTGAAGAACTCGCTGTTCCGCGCGACGCGCAAGCTCAGGCATGCATTGGGAGAGCTACGATGAGCGCGCTGGATAAAAAGTCGCGTTGCGGCGACGTTGCCCCCATTCTGGTTTTCTACGCCTGCGATGAGGTCAGCGAGAAAGAACGCAAGATGATCGATGAGCATCTTGCGGTGTGCGCCTTGTGCGCGGAACAACTCGAGGGTGAGCGAGCTTTGTGGGAAGCGATGGGGGCTGCGAATCCGCCGGCACGCGAAGTCGATTCCGCGGATGCGCTGCTGTCGCAATGCCGCAGCCAACTGGCCGAAACGCTTGACGATCTTTCGGTAACGCCGGTACGCGAGCATTGGCAGCCATTCGGCTGGGTGCGCCGCTGGATGGCTTTGCGACCGGCGTGGAGCGGCGCAATGCTGATTTTCTTTGGCGTTTTGTTGGGCGCGGAAGTGATGCCCTGGCTGCAGAGCGGACTTCCCGGGAGCAACAATGGCCGCGCGGTAAACGTCCTGGCTTCGCAAAAACTTACCGACGAGCAGCTTTCCAAAATGGCGGTGGCGGGAATTAATCTTGCGCCATGGCCAAATGCCGCGCCTGGTACGGTGCAACTGCAATTGCGCGCCGAGCAGCCCATGGTGCTTTCCGGGAATGTGGATGACAGCAACATGCGCCGGGTACTTACGTACGTGGTGGAAAACGGCGAGCGCTTCGATGCCGGTGTGCGGCTGGATTGTCTGGATGCGCTCAAAGCGCAGGCGCGAGATGCGCAAGTGCGTAAGGCCCTCTTGTTGGCCGCGCGGAGAGATCAGAATCCCGCGGTACGCATGAAGGCGCTGG
This sequence comes from Candidatus Acidiferrales bacterium, assembly GCA_035603415.1. Taxonomy (GTDB): domain Bacteria; phylum Acidobacteriota; class Terriglobia; order Acidiferrales; family UBA7541; genus Acidiferrum. The sequence goes on along the minus strand of DATNKL010000198.1, from coordinate 15,389 downwards.
AAGCGCTGCGAGATTCGGCTTCAGAGGATGCCGTGCGAGAAGCCCTGCTTGATGCGCTGGCGCATGATGCGAATCCGGGCGTGCGCGTGGAAGTTGTGAATATGCTGGTGCACTCGTTGGAACATGAGTCGCAGGGCTCAAATGTGGTTTCCTATCCCAAACTTGCAGGCGCGCCAGAAAATTTGGATGAGCAGTCCGATGACATGCAGGCGAGTTCGTCAGGCGATTCCAACGCGATGATCTCGGACGCTTCCGTGGAGAAAGTGATTCACACTCTGGAAGAGCTGCAAAAGCGCGATCCCAGCCGCTATGTGCGGTTGCGCAGCGCGGCGGCGTTGCGGCAGATTGGGCCACGAGAACCGCAGTAGTGACCAGCGAGATTTAGTTCATCAATGAAAGCTTCTTTCCACTACAAAAGCAAATTTCCAGGCGGGATTTTTTGCAGTGCGCCGTGGCTCTGCACTTTGGCGATTATTTTTTGTGTTTTTGCCTTTGCTAATCGCATGAAGGCCGCCGCGGAGTTTGATGCTCTCGAGCACACCAAACCGGGCGAACCGGTAACGCCGCACGCCTTTGACCAGCGCACCGGTCAACTCGAGACCCAGGACGGGTTGACGTTGCGGCTAAGCGCCGATCTGGGCTCGGTACGTATTATTACGCTGGAAGCGGGCGCGTCCCCGACGGTGCGTTACACCGTGCGCATCGAAACCGATGCGCGGGCCCCACAGTCTCAGGCGCTGCTGGATAAATATGTTCTGCGCGCCAAAGCTACCGATGCGGGTGTCGAGATAGAAGGCGCGTTGCCCCCACAGGCCGTGCGAGCAGCGGCATCCGGCGCGCAATTCTGGGTGCAATTTGAAATTGCCGTGCCCGCGGGATACAGCCTCGACGTGAAGACCGAGGCAGGCGACATTGAGACTCAGGACATTGGCGGCACCGCGACGCTTATCACGCAGGGAGGAAATATACGCACCGGGCGGATTGACGTCGGCGGCTTGCAGAACGTAGCGCAACACATGCACGTGCACATGCACGCGCATCAGGCGAACGCCAATAGCGACATCGGCAACTCTAACCAGGGCTCATCGAAATTGCGAACAGAAGGCGGGCATATTCAGGTGCTCGATGTGGCCGGCAACTTGAACGTGTTTACCGGAGGCGGACACATCAATGTCGGAAACGTTACCGGCGACGCCGCGCTGCGCAGCGGAGGCGGTCACATTCGTGCGGGCACGATTGGCGGGCGCGCCGATCTGGATACCGACGGCGGAAACATTACCGTTGGGCACGCAGGAAGTTTCGTCAATGTGCGCACCGGTGGCGGACAGATTGATTTTGGCGAAGTGCGCGGCTCGGTGCGTGCGCAGACGGGTGGCGGCGGCATTCGAATTATGTATGTTGCCGGGCCCATGGAAGTGGAATCCAGCGGCGGCAGCATTTGCCTGACGCGCGTTGCCGGCGCAGTGCAGGCGGCCACGGCCGACGGGTCGATTACCGCGTGGATCAATCCCTCAAGCGGGCCTGACAGTAGTGGCGGCGATGGCGGATCGAATAGTTTGCCCGGCAGTGCATCCGCACATCCAGCCACCGTGCAGCTTGCGGGAGCCTCGCAACTGGCTTCGGGAAATGGCGACATTGTAGTGTTTTTGCCGCGCAACCTCGCCGTGAATATCGACGCGCTGGTCGCGAAAGGTGGCGAACATCGCATTGAGGCCGATCCCGCGCTGCATTTAAATTTTCAAACCTCGGAGTCCAGTGGCGCGGGCCCTGTTCATGCCATCGGTGTGTTGAATGGCGGCGGCATCCCGCTAAAGCTGCGCACTTCCGCGGGAAAGATTCGACTGCAATTCCTGGATTCCGATCCGTCGCTGCGGGAATCGCGGATTCGCGAACAGCAGGAACGCTTGCGGGTCGTGGACGTGGCTCAGCCATCCGTTTCTCCTGCTCCGCCGCAGACCCAACAGCAGGTGGATTCGCAACGGGATTGGCTAGAGAGTTGGATGGGCAAGCTGGAAGTGGCAGTCACTGGAGGATTGCGCGAGGATGCTGACGAATTTCGCAATCGCCTTACCTATTCGCCACATCCGGCTTATCCGGAGTTGGCGCAGCGTGTGGGCATTCAGGGTGTCGTGAAGTTGCAGGTGCGGGTGCTGAAAGACGGGCGCGTGGAAGTATTGAAGCGGCTGCAGGGCGAGCCGGCGCTGGCGGATGCCGCAATCGCGGCGGTGAAACAGTGGCGCGGCAAACCGGCGTGGATGAACGGTAAACAGGTCGAGGTGGTTTCGACGGTGACATTTAATTTTCAGCTGAATTGAATTTGTTCGGAGTGCAAGTCTTAGTTTCGCGTTGGGGTCCGGGTCCGTCGTAAAAATCGAAGGGGGTAAAAATCGATGCCTCGACATGCGTTGCGCGCAGCTTTAATTCTGTGGGTTGCGGGTGCGGCCTGTGCCGCTTCCGGTTTGGCCATGAGCAAGGATTTCGATCAAAGCTACCCGTTGCAGCCGGGCGGCTCATTCGAATTACAAAACGTAAATGGAACGGTGGAAGTAGAAGGCTGGGACCGCGATGCCATCGAAGTCCACGCGGTGAAGACGGCCAAGAGTAAGGAGTCGGACTTGGATCGCGTTTCGATTGAAGTGGACGCGAAACCTCGCGCGGTCTCCGTGATTACGCGGTATCCGCAGAACGCCGGCGTGGAAGTTGCCGTTGAATACGTCATTCATGTGCCGCACAGCGCGCATGTGGAGCATGTGGGAACGGTGAACGGCACTTTGCGTATCGCTGGAGTGGACGTCATCGAAGATCTCCACACCGTCAATGGAAATATCGAGGTGTATGAAGGCGGCGGCTCCGTTCACGCACACACCACCAATGGCAATGTGCATCTGGAACTTGCGCATCTCGGCGCCATCGGAGACGAGAAGGGTGAAGCTACGGCCGAAACGACTAACGGTTCTTTGCTGCTGGCCGTACCCCCAGATCTGCAGGCAAATCTGGAAGCGCGCTGCTTGAATGGAAATTTTTCTTCGGAGCTGCCGCTCTCGCTGGAAAGTTCCCTGCATCCACGAGAAATACACGGAAAAATAGGCAAGGGCGGGGCTCCCATTCATCTGCATACCGTGAACGGCGGTATTCGCGTGGTGGTGTTGAAGTCAACGGTTTAGCTTTTGCTGCGTCTAAATTCGCAGAAGCTAATTTTTTTGGAGGAGAGATTCATGAATAAAGGCATATGGAATGTTGCAGGCGGCACCGCCGCGCTGTGCGCTGTGTTGATCGCAGCGCCGGGATATAGCGCTGCCCGGAGAGCGCACCAGGCTGGAAATCAGGAAGTAGTTGAGCCGCAAGTGCGCGATTTCAATGTGATGTTTGGAGAAGAAGGCGGAAGCTGGCTCGGAGTAGAAACCCGGGAGGTGACCAGCGACAACGCCAAGGAATTAAAACTGCCAAGCGAGCGCGGTGTCGTGCTCGGTAGAATTGCTCCCGACAGCCCCGCATCAAAATCAGGTCTTCGAGAAAATGACGTGGTTACAGAAATCAATGGGCAGCAGGTGGAAGGCGCGATGCAATTTCGGCGCATGATTCGCGAGATTCCTGCCGGACGAAATGTGCAGCTTACCGTTTGGCGAGATGGGCGCACGCAAAAAATCAACGTCACGCTGGGCCGGGCTGAAGAATTGCGCCACAACATGAACAGAGTGACACCGGGTATGCCCGGTGCGTTCGCGTTCCGCATGCCGGAATTGCCGGAGATGCCGGACCTGCCGCAAGTCGCGGAAATTCCGGAGATGCCGTCGGTCGATTGGGATGGCCCGGTGGTTTTCTCCGGCCCGCCGCGACTGGGCATTGATGCCGAGGACCTCGCGGGACAGCTAGGATCATTTTTTGGCGCTCCCGATGGTGAGGGCATTCTGGTGCGCTCCGTAAATTCGGGTTCACCGGCGGAAAAGGCGGGACTAAAGGCCGGCGATGTCATCACTTCGCTAAATGGCGAACGCATTCGTTCGGTGGGAAACCTGCGTCAAAAGCTTGCGGCACAGCACAACGAGAAAAATAAAGACACCGACAACAAAGACAAAGAGAGCAAAGACAAAACCCGTACGGTAAAACTGGGCGTGCTGCGCAACAAGAGCGAGATTTCCCTGAACGTGGAACTGCCCGCACCTGCAACCACGACAAGACACGTTATCGGGCATCGCACGAATATCTAGATTTCGGATGCGTCGCGATTTAATCGCGAAATCGATCAGGATTTTTCGCCACCACGATATTTCTTGGCGAGGCGAACAGGTCTTCGCAGCGATGCGAAACGCCCGTCATGCTTATTTTCCACACCAGCGGACCAATCTTCCTGGGTAGGCGAGAAGGTAAGCCGAAGCAAGAAACCTAATCCTGAAATTACGCTCCCACGCATGCGCACGCGATAAAGAGCGCGGGAAAATAATCCTGGCGACGCCTGCCCACCACAAGGTAGCCAGGTTGCAATTTTCGAGGCTAGTTGCGAGGCCGCGCGATCGGATTTCAGCCACGCCCATACATTTTGTGGCGGAGCAGCACCCAGTAAATTGCCAGCCAGAAGCAGGCCAGTATGCAGCATGCGCTCCGCGCCGACAGCCCGCGCTGTGGCAAAGCTGCGCTCCCAGTTCAAGTCCGTTTGACGAGCTACAAATGCGGCGACATCGGCGATCATCGATAAACGCCCCCAAAGATGTTTGGCACCGTGAACACAAATGAGGAGCAGCTCATCCTCAATGGCGAGAGCGGGAATGTGGTGGCCATCGACATTCACGTGTTGCCGCCGGGAGAAGAATTCTTCGATGGGCAGCCCGCGAGGAAAATAACGCATGGTGTGTTCGGTGTGCAGCTCCACAAGGAGCGGAGCGGCGATTCGCACGAAAAGATATTGTCCTGGAATTTTTTTTTGGCTGATTAGTTCTACAGGAATTTCGGGCTGGTAGCCGGCGGAAATCATTAGTTCGGTGGCGCGCAGGATGTCTTTTTGTCGCACGACAAAGTCGAGATCGCCATATTCTCGCCCGCCAGTGTCGCCGTAAGAGCGTAAAGCCAGGGCAGGACCTTTTACGAGCGGAGCATCCAGTCTGGCGTCGCGAAATCGATCCACCAGTCGAAATAGCTCGGCGGTCATCTGCAATCCGGACAACACTTGCGCGCGGTGAAGTTCGCGGATCTTGTCCGCGAACTCAGGTGGTGCGAGGTTTTCTTCGAACCGCGCCAATACCGATGCGAGCAGCGAAATGACGCCATGTTCTACGGCCAACGTAAATAGCGCGGGCCAAGACACCTCGCGAAGCAACGCAGAAAGCACCGATAAGTCAGCACGAACAGAGGCGCACTGCAGCAGAGCCGCCCATTCTGGTGAACTGGCGGCAGGCAGATTGTTTTCAATGTTTTTTGGGACGGTCGCTTGCAAAAGAACGGACTCCTGCGCTCTGCGGGCTAGTGTACGCGACAGCTATCCGGTAATGACTACAAAATCCCCGGGTCATAACGGCGTGAGGATCACCCCACTCCGAAAACCTATTATTCGAAGAGTAAATAAAAAAAGGCCGGTCCCGTGTTGCGGAACCGGCCGAGGAAACCGCCATCAATCAGTTCTTCTTTTTGCGCGTATTTACTTTCGTGTCGATACCGGGCTGAATTTGTTGCAGAGCTTCGAGACCAAGCTTGGCTTGCGCTCCGTAACTATTGGGCCCGCCATTGGGATCAAGCTCCACGGCTTTTTGATAGGCTTCGACGGTTCCCGGCTGAATGACGAACTCCAGCTTGTCGCCGTTTTTCTTGGTCTCCATCGTGCCGACCAGCGCAGCGCCCAGCAAATACCAAACTTGCGGATTTTTTGAATCCAGTTCGCTGGCTTTCTTCAAGGGCTCGACGGCTTCTTTCAAACGCCCGGCGTTGTACAAGCTGATGCCAAAGTTGCGCCACGCCGTGGCGGCATTGGGAGGATCGAGTTCCGCACTCTTGGTGTAGGAAGCGTGCGCCTCATCAACCTTGCCGCTGCGCGCTTGCACGTTTCCCAAATTGTTGTAATAGCCCGGAACGTCCGGCTTGGCGGCGATGGCTTGTTGATACGCGTTGATGGCGTCGTCGTTGCGGCCCGCAAGGTCGTAGGCTTCCGCGAGCTTGGCCCAGATAATATGTTGATTGGGATCTTTTTCCGCAGCCGCTTTTTGCGCCGCGGTAAGCTCCGCGACCGCCTGATTTGAAAGATCGGTGACTTTGGCTTTTGCCGCGTCGCGTTGATCGGCGGGAGCTTTGCCTGCGTCTTCCTTGGCTTTCCGTTCCTGCTCCAAAAGCGCGGTACCGGCCGTGAAATGCTGCTTCATGCCTTCGAATTTGGCTTTTTCTTCTTCCTGTTTTTTGACTTGCTCAGCGGCCGCCGAACCCTGTTTGGCGACAACATCCTTGAAATTGATATCCACCTTAGCTTCGCCGCTTTGCACCTGAACCTTGGATTCGTACGGCTTGTTGGGGGCTGGTAGAACTACGAATACGCTGTAGACGCCCGCCCTAAGACCGCGAAAACTGTAATTGCCACTCTTATCCGTTTTTGTGTCCTGCTTTAAGCCTTGATCGCTCACCAGTTGGATACCAACATCAACCCAAGGCTTACCGGTAACATCCAGGATTTGTCCGCGAACCACGCCATCGCCTTGCGCAGCGGCGCGCGGAATCAAGACAGATACTAATAGCGCCACGGTGCAGAAACTTAACAGCCACGAACTCGCGTATTTCCTCATGCTCGATTCTCCTTTGCAACGGCTACCGCCCGGGCGAGGCGCGCACCATTATCACTGGATTCGGTGTTGGATTCAAAGGTCAGGAGTGGGCTGCGGCGCCACGCTGAGAAATGGGATCGCTCGCGCCGGCTTCTGCAAAGGCGCGCATACGCAGCAGACAACTGTCGCATACCCCGCAGGGAATGTCCTCGCTTTGGTAGCATGACCAGGTAAGATGCAGCGGGGCTCCGAGCTCGATGCCCTTGCGAATAATTTCGCTTTTCTTCAAGGCGATCACCGGCGTTCCAATTTCAATGTGCGTTTCCGGGCGAGTGCCCACGCGAATCAGTTCCTGAAACACGCGATAATATTCCGGGCGGCAATCGGGATAGCCGGAGCTGTCTTCCGCGACTGCTCCGATATAAATGGAATGAGCGCCGAGGACTTCAGCCCAGCTCACCGCTACGGAAAGAAAATGCGCGTTGCGAAAAGGTACGTACGTGACGGGTATTTCGCTGCCGCCACGAGCGTCAGAAACATGCTGATGCTCCGGTACGGCGATACTCCCGTCGGTAAGCGCGGAGCCGCCGATGGCTCGAAAATGATCGAGTTGAACTACCAGGCGTTGTTGCACATGATAAAAATCCGCGATGGATTCGAATGCCTGCCGCTCGCGGTTTTGCGTGCGTTGGCCATAACCGGCATGCAGTAACGCGACGTGCTCTGCCCCGTGCGCCTGGATTGCCATCGCCGCGGCTACGCACGAATCCATGCCACCGCTGAGCAACACAACTGCTTTCACCTCTTGAACCTTCGAGCCAGGCATATTTCAAACGCCTTTCGTTGCCGGATCCCATACAAACTTGTGCAGCTGTAATCCCAATCTGACTGGCAAAGAATCCTCGAGGATCCATTCCACTACTTTGCGAGCCTCAAGGCCTGGCCATTTGCCTTCCGGGCCTTCGAAAACAGGCGAGAACAACACTTGGTGGACGCGCCCGGGCAAATCGTGCTGCAGAGTAAATTCTCGCGCGAACTCATAATCGCGCCGCGTGGAAAGCACAAATTTTATTTCGTCGCTGGGGCTGAGCGCTTCCAGGTTGCGCATTTCAAAGGTGTCTGGCTCGCCGGAGTCGGTACACTTCACATCGACGATCTTAATTACTTCACGCGGCAATTTGCCGATGAAGCGCTCTCCGCTGGTTTCGATCATCACGGTGTACTCGGAAGCGAGTAATTGCTGAGCCAGCGGGTAGATTTCCTCCTGCAGCAACGGTTCGCCGCCTGTTAACTCCACTAACGGCACGGCCATAGCAGAATTGCTTGCTCCTGATGTGGCGCCCGAGCTGCGTCCCGACAGTTGATCGACTCGCGCGGTCACTTCCGCGACGGTCATTTTCTTGCCGCCATGAAAGGCATAAGCGGTGTCACACCACGTGCAGCGCAAATTGCATCCCGTCAGGCGCACGAAAATGCATGGCAAGCCCGCGCGGGTGCCTTCCCCTTGAATTGACTTGAATATTTCCGTGATAAACATGGCCTAGAGACTCGAATCCTCGTGAAGAATTGTTTCGAAGGCGAGACTACTGTTCTCCCGCCTTAGCCTTGTGCGATTTACGCGCCAGCCATAAGACCGCGCCGAAAAAAAGCGTCACGGCCACAAAAAGTCTGAAATAGCCGGCCGGAATTCCGAGAGATCGCAAAACGAAAATGTAACCTAACGCGACTAGGATTACGGGAATCATGATGATGAAACATGCTCGATACATGAACTTAGGTGGCCGGACGATACTGCGCGCGGCTGGTATCCGTCTCCCACAAAATCACGTCCGTTACAAGTGCGCCCGGAGGCAAGCCACGCAACAAGCGCGTGACCTCGTCATAAAAATATTTGGCTAAATTTTCCGCCGAGGGATTGACGGTTTTGAAGGGCTCGAGATCATTGATAAATTGATGATCGAGCCGGCCCATAATCTCGCGCACGACGCGCTTCAATTCCGTGAAATCCACCAGCAAACCGATGTCGTCCAGTTGCGGTCCCTCAAGCGTGACGCGCACACGGTAATTGTGCCCGTGCACGTTTTCGCACTTACCCCGGTATCCGCGCAGGGCGTGTCCGGCGGAAAATGTTTCTTCAACGCTGACTTCAAACATGGATCCTCAAATTGCGCCGGGAAGGGCTCTGCGTATCTTTATCTTTCGAGGAAACGCGCAGCGTCAGCCGAATTATGCGTAATAAGGTAGTTCGGCAGCGATTCCAGGAAAATTTTACCATACCGCATGCGTTGGATGCGGGTATCCAGCAGGGCCAGAACGCCGCGGTCGGTCTTGGTTCGAATCAAGCGGCCGAAACCTTGTTTCAACGCCAACACCGCTTGCGGCACTTGAAATTCCGAGAAAGGATTGCGGCCGTCGTCCTGCAATGCGCGCACGCGGGCGGCGACGATAGGGTCGCTGGGAACCGCAAAGGGTAAGCGGTCCACAATTACCAGAGAAAGCTGTTGGCCAGGAACGTCCACACCTTGCCAAAAGCTTGAAGTGGCGAATAACACCGCGGCGGGCGTATTTTTAAAGCGCTCCAATAACACGGATCGCGGGGCGGTTCCTTGCAGCAGTAATGGAAAACTCACGCGCGTGCGTACACGTTCGAACAAATCGTTCATCTGGCTATAACTGGTGAAAAGGCAAAACGCGCGGCCCTGGCTGTGCTCCAGCAGTTGCACAATTTCATCCGCCGCTTTGGATGCGAAACCCGCATCGCGGACGTCCGGCATCTTGGTCGGCAAATATAGTAGAGCTTGTTCGGCGTAATCGAATTCAGGCGGCAGGGTGCGCTCTTTGACGTGATCGAGGCCCAGGCGCTGGCGAATGAATTCGAATCGTCCGCCCACTGTAAGCGTCGCGGAAGTTAACACCACGGTATCGAATTGCTCGAAAAGCCGCTGGCGCAGGATCTGGCTCACATCGATTGGCGTGGCGGTTAAGAATACGCCTTTGTTGCGGCGCTCGTACCAATACACGTAATTTTTTTCATTGGACTCAAACAGGAACGCCACTTCCTGACGCAGCTCGAAGCTGCGCCTGGCGATGCGCAACAATTCCTCGGGCTTTTGCGGCATGGCGGCGATTTCTGTTTCAAGCCCCTTCAGCGCCGTCAACACGGAATCGTAGGCTTCCCGATGTTGCCCCACAAATGCGTCGCGTTCACTGCGCGCAAAAGGAAAACGCCCATCGCGAGACGGAAACGCGTCGAAAAATGCGCGCGTCCTTTCGCGAACGCGCTGCGTGCGCCGCAGGATCGAAGGCGAGCCCAGGTTGAGCAGCCTCAAGGATTGATCGGCGTCCCGCGCCAGCTCCTCAAAACGATAATTGGAAATCTGCCGGCCAAAGTAATCGCTGGCCACGTCCTCTATTTCGTGCGCCTCGTCGAAAATCACCGCGGAATATTCCGGGAGGATGCTGCCAAAATCATCCTGCTTCAGCGAAAGGTCGGCAAAAAACAAATGATGGTTGACGATGATGAGGTCGGCTTCCTTCGCGCGCTGGTGCATGGCGGTGACGAAGCATTCATTGAAGTGATCGCACTTCTGTCCGGTGCAGGTGTCGCGGCGTGCGTCGAGACGCGTCCACAGATCGGAAGCATCAGAAAGAAAAGTCAGTTCGCTGCGATCTCCGGTTTCGGTTAGTTTCGACCATTCGCGAATTTGCCGGAAAGCATCGATTTCCTCCAGGCCCTTCAGCACAGGCTGGTTGGCCATTTGATTGACGCGCGCGAGGCACAGAAAATTCGAACGGCCCTTCATCACCGCGACCTTCAGGTTGGGCGCGAAGTGTTTCTGCAGGAAGGGAATATCCTTCTGGTACAGCTGCTCCTGCAAAGATTTGGTGGCCGTCGAAATTACCACCCGGCGTCCGCTGCAAATGGCGGGAATCAGGTAAGCGAGAGTTTTCCCGGTACCGGTGCCGGCTTCCACGACCGCGTGGTGATGCTGTTCGAACGCGTCGTGCACCACTTCGGCCATTTCCAATTGGCCAGGCCGATGCTCGTAGCCACCGATCATGCAACGTTCCAGCAATCCGGCAGGGCCGAATACGTCATGCATCGAGGGGCTGGTTTGTGCCGATGCTTTATGGTGGGATTTTTCTGGCGGCGCTGTGGAGGAGTTAGTTCCCTGACGGGCCCGGGCGGCGAGGGGTCGCGCGATGGCCGGAGTATCGCGATTCGAGTGCTCTTTCGCGCGCTCTCGTTCTGGGGCTTGCGTGGTGCGCTCCAGATCGCTAGCCGCCGAGGCACTTTTATCGGTCGTCGCTCTTATATTGCGTGCCACGAGGGTCAACGTCTCCTGCAAGAATTTGGAATTTATAATAGAGGTGAATAGTTACCTTAACATACCCCCTCGTCCCGGACGGGCATCCAGGGGGCAGGCAACGTCTTTACTTCGGTGCTCGGCTTTAATACTTGAACACCACGAAAGCTTTTGCCGCAACATTGCCGCGAAGATGACGTTACATTCAATTTGCGGTCGCAGTTCGCTCTGATTAAGCTGATTTTAGCAGTGTCCACGTGGGGTGGGCCATGAAGCGCAACCAAAAGCTTGGGTACGCACTACTCTTCGGCGCGATCGTCTCTCTTGCGTCTTGCAGCGGCGGCGGCAACCAGACCACAGTAGGCGGCGGAGGTGGCGGCGGGAATCAAGCTGCCAGTCTCACGGTCACCTTGACGTCCAAGCCGGACGTTTCGTTGACCAATATTTCCGTGCTCTCGGCCACCGTCGATATTACCGGCATTACTCTGAATCCCACCACCGGGAGCGCGGTTGCAATGACACTGTCGCCCACGGTCTATCCCGTGGATCTGACTCGCTTGCAGACCGACACCGCGTTCCTGGGTACGCTTTCGTTGCCGGCGGCCACCTATACCAGCGCCACCGTAACGTTTTCCGCGCCGACTCTAACGATCGACAATCAGTCTGGGGCCACGCTGAATGGAACATGCCTGACCGGCACCATTTGCAAAATTGTTCTGACGGCAGGATCGTCACAGGTAATTTCGGCTCCATTTCCCCTGACACTGACCTCCGGCCAAGCGAAAGGTATTTCGTTGAACTTGAATTTGAACGACGCCATTACAGTTACGTCCGGTACGTTGGCGCTGAATTTTAGCGCCGCGGATGTCGTCACTGCGGCGACGCTTCCGCGAACCGGCGCTCCAAGCGGGTCGCTCGATCTGATTGAGGATTTCGTGGGACTGGTCACCGCTAAAACTTCCAGTTCGATAACCGTTGCGGCTAGCAACGGCATCTCCTTGCAGTTCGCATTGCCGTCGTCGCCGGTGATTGAAGATCCCCAGGGCTTGTGTGCGGCCTTGAATGCTACGTGCCTGGTGGTGAATCAGACGGTCGTCAGCGTGGATGCCACGGTAAGCACCAGTGGAACACTGTCGCTCATCTCCGCCGACCTCCTGGATGCTAGTCCACAGGATGAAGTCGAAGGAACGCTGATCAATACCGGGACTCCCGGGCAGTTCAACCTGGTGGTGGCGAACAAGGTAGTTGCCAGCGGCAATTCAACACTGGCGTCGGCGAACCCCGGCGACGTATTTCTGATAACGCTGAGCAACCCGACTTTCCTTGTGGACCTCGATGAATTTTTTAATAACGCGTCGCTGCCAGCCAGCACGGTGACCACGCTATTTACCGGCGAAGCTGACCTTGTAAATGGCCAGGATGTGATGGTGCATGTCACAGCCGCTACCGGAACCGCGGCGGCGGGAGATCAAGCGATCACTTCGGACCGGGTTCTCTTGCGGTTCACACGCACCACCGGAACGATACAAACTGTCTCTGGGCAAACTTTCACGCTTTCAAATTTGCCGCCGTTCATGACCTTCGTAACCAACCCGCTGGTGGACACCATCACTGCCTCGACGAATTTTGACGGCGTGACGGACGCCAACAGCCTCATGGTGGGACAGACGGTGTCCATCCGGGCGCTGCTGCTTAACAGGTCAACGTTTAACTTCTTTGCGGCAAAAGTCCGGGTACAGCCCTGATTTTTCGCTGATACATCGGTCAGCAAACAATAGGTCACTGTGCAGCGCGAAATAATCCTTGCCAAAACAAAAGGCCGGCACGGTTAAGTGTCGGCCCAAGAGAAGTTATTCTAACTATCTATCCTGTTTTTATGGTGTCTTTGGCTGCTTGGCAATTATTTTGTCCTCAATCTTTTTATAAGTTGCCACGGGAATGATTTTCTTTCGCGTAAGATCGGTCTTCTTCGCGTACGGCCGGCCATCGATTATTTTCTGCGCGTAAGCGTCTCCGATTCCCGGCAACGCCTTTAATTGGTCGACAGTTGCCGAATTTATATCCACCAGATCGTCAGCCGGAACCGCGGCCGCAAAGGCGCTGAACGTTCCCGGAGCCGCCTTTGGGTGCGACACCGCTAGATTGGTTCCGCAAAAAACAACTACCATCGCCACTAACAACCGCATTACGTGTTTCGTCATCGATTCCTCCTTCCGGATTTTTGCTGCTTTCCTATCCACTATTAATTTTTTTCCGACGCGCGATACCCTGCCTTCTGCGCATCGGCTTCCGTCATGTATTTTCCTTGCTTGGTTTTGCCGTACCATCGCGTCCCCGGTTTGTGATAAACGCCCGAGTCGGTATTGACCCAGACCATCCCATTGCTGTTCGCGGGCGCCGACTGTTCGTTCATGGACTTCGGCGGGGTCCGCGCGCTGGTCGTGTTGCCGGAGTTGCCGGTCGCAGGGGGAGCCGTCGGCGGTGTTGCTGCGTCGCTAGGGCTGGAGGAATTGGACGATTGCCGTGCGTTGCCGGTCGATTCCTTAGTCGTACCCGTCCGGTCTTTCGTTCGCGCGCTGGTGGTGTTGCCGGAATTCGCCCCAGCCGTGGGATTTGTGGAATTGCCGGCTGCCGAGGTTGAGGTGGTGGCGGGCTCGTTCGAGTTGGTCTTCGACTTCCTCCTACTTGACGTGCCGGTCTTGCTTTCGCCGGCTACGGGAGTGTCCCCCGTCGGCGGTGTCGCGCTCGCCGAAGGGTCAGGTGCGGCGCTCTTCTTCGGCTTGCTGGTTGCTGTCGCAGTGGTATTCGCGCTCTTGCCTTCGGCTTTCCCGGCGCTGTCGCTCTTGGTCTTGGACTTGCTCCTCGAAGAGGTTGCAGAGGCGCCAGAGTTGCTGGCGGTGCTGTCGGTTCCTGCCGTCTGGTTCGAATCGGTCTTCTTTTTGGCTCTGGTTTTCTTCGAGGTGGTGGAGGTTTCGCCGGAATTGGCTTCTGAAGACTTAGTCGAATCAGTGGAGTCCGCGGCCGGTTTTTTCTTTTTCTTCTTTGCCGCAGTCGAGTCGCTCTGCGACTGGTCCGTCGACTGTGTAGATTGGCGTGCGGCCTTGCCATGCGATGTGCTGACCAGGCCAAAACCAAGCAATGATGCGGCTAAAACCGCCATTAACATCGTCAAGCGAACGTTCTTTTTCATTGCTCCCCTCCTAAATATCGCGGTTGTAAGGCTGACGACGCGGCAGGATGTCCTCAATAAGGATGTAAGTCAATACAGGAGAGAGCGCAGCCGGGTAGGTAATTACGTGCTTGCGAGGGGTAAATTGTGGCGGGACGAGGGAACGTTCGAGCGAGTCTTAGTCGCCCGCTGCTTGCACCCGAGGAGGTTCCACCGACTCAGCCAGCCCGCGGCGCATGGGACCCAGCGCAAAGGCCGGCACTTCCAATTCCGGCTCAACGGTAAGATTCGTAGCTTTACGCGGGAATTCGCTGCGGCGATCCAGCTTCAGCCCCGCCTCGCGCAAAAATTCCGCTGAGAAGCCCATGTCTTCGGCCCGATCCACTCCCCAGAACCACAGCTTCTCCTCATTCCGCTGCAGAAAATCGAGCGACTCCTCCAGCTTGGTCATGGCGCGGTTGAACGAGGAAGCCAGAAAAAATACCTCTAACGACCAGGCGTGACGCGGGAAGCGCACCTGGATCCTGACGCAATACTTTCCGGATTGGTTTTTCTCCATGCTGCAGCGGTAGGTGTTGCGAACTGTCACAGCGCGAGCCGCGATTCTGTTTTTCACGGGGATCTACACTCCATCTCGCAAAGCCGCACGGGCAAGACGCGCGGACGGCGGCCTTGTTGCTAAAATGCTGTGGTAGGAACACTACTAGGGTATCCGCGCGGAATAGCAAAGGCAAGAGCACCTATCATTTTAGGTGTTCTTCTGTAAACACAACAAAACAAATAGTTTACTTAGCCGAGGCTTCCAAAACCGCCCATTTTGTCGGGCATGAGTTTCACTTTGCCCTCTTGCTTCAGCCGCGTGTCGAGAGCCGTCTTAAACGCCTCAAACGCCACGCTGCGCTTGGTCTGCAGCAACTGCTCGGCCAGGCTCTTCTTCTGTTTCTCAAAATCATTCGGATTCGGTTCCTCTTTCGTCTCTACCCGGTAGACCATCCAGTTCGTTCCGAGGCTCATGGGCGCCCCCACGTCACCTGGCTTCATCTGAAACGGTTCGGCAAGCTGTTTTCCGCTGGCCGCTCCGCTGATGGAGTCATTGCGAGAGATGAGTTCGCTGGTTTTGGCTTCCAATCCCAGCGACTTCGTGGCGGCTTCAAACTTTTCGCCCGCTTTTACGCG
>DATNKL010000174.1:0-2479 GCA_035603415.1 Candidatus Acidiferrales bacterium | reverse complement strand
GCCCAACGCAGCTGATGTTGCCAGAAGCTGAGCAGTGTTTGCACCGGGTACATCGTCGAGACCGTTTCATGAGAAAGCACTACTCGGCCGCCGGACTGCGTGACGCGTCGTCCAATTTCGTAATCGTCGGCCAGGAATGCGGCGATGGATTCAAAGCCGCCAATTTTTTGCATCCATGTTTTGGTGGTCGCGATCGAAGCGCCGAGCGCAAATTTGACGCCTTCCGTCCACGCGGCCATCAAGACACCCGCAAAAAAATCGCTGGAAGCGCCGACGGCTTCGAGTTCGGCGTAAAGATTACTCTGGGCAATGCCGCGGTAGAAGGATGTCACGGCCCCGACATTGCCATCCTGCAACGGCGCTACTACGTTGCGGAGATATTGCGGGCCCACGCGGACATCGCCGTCGGTGAGAGCCAGAATTTCATGCTTGGCCTCACGAGTTAATCGCGCCAGGTTGTTGACTTTTTGATTCGCGCCCAAATGTTCCGCACCAGTCAACAAGGTGATGTGGCGCTGAGGATAGTCGGCGATCAAGCGCGTTACAACCGCAACTGCGGGGTCGCTCTCGTCGTTAACAGCGAAAAGAATTTCGTATTCTGGATAATCCTGGGTGCAGAAACTGGCGTAGTTCTCGTAGGAGGCGAAGTCAATGCCATGCACCGGCTTCAAGATACTTACCGGCGGCTCAAATGCTTGCGCTGGGGTTGGCGGCGCCGGCGCGTTCGCTTTGCGAGAAAAAGCCAACGCGGCAAAAATTGCCAGCAGGTAATAGATGAGAGGAAAAGTGGCGACTACCAGGACCGCAACGACCCATCCGTGGTGGAGATGAATCATTGTGGCGGGCTCATATTGGAATTATCCCGCCGCGACGATAGCGACGCCTACGCAAACGAGAAGCACGCCGGCCCAGCGGAGGCCGTTCACGTCTTCCTTCAAAATATATTTTGCGCCCAGCGTACCCACCACATAACTCAACGCTGACGCGGGAATCACGAGACTGATGGGTTCCCACGAGAGCAGCACCATCAACAAATAAAAGGATAAGGCCATCAGTGGGACGCCCACCCAAAACCATCCGGTGCGAAAAGCGCGGCCCAGAAAACTAAGTACCTCTTTGATTCGCAGACGGTTCGGGGCGCCAGCCTCTTTCATGCCGTGGGTGACGGCCAACTCGCCTGCGGAGCCGGAGAGCACAAAAACCGCCAACGTAATAGCGGTGCGAATCATTGCACGGCCTGCGCGACAGCGCTGGTGCTGGGCTTGGTTTGCCCCACCAGAACTACACCGATACAGATGAGCGCTACGCCTATCCAACGGCGCGGCGAAACGGTTTCGCCAAGCAGGGTCATGCCTACAAACGTCACGGCTACGTAGCCAATGGCTGACGCCGGCATGACGTAACTATAGTCCGCCCAGCTGAGCACGGTCATATTGGTAAGCGTGAAACCGATGAGAAAAAGAATTGCGAGCCAAATCGTTCGGCTGGTCATGGCCATGCGAAGGGCCTCGAATAAAGCGCCGTGGGACAAGCTGACGGGGCCGATCTCGGTCATGCCGTGCTTCAAGAGTGAATCGCCAGTGGTGGCGCACACCATCATGGCGAAGACCATTAGCAGCGTCTTCAAACGGAGCTTTCGCTCGTGGGACATTTTTTATTGGTTAGTCGTTGCCGGAGGCCGAAGACGCGTGCGAAACGGCGATCAGAGGCTTTTCGCCTTCGCCACCTTCGCGCGCCCACTTCAAACGTTCCGCGCGCAGCGTTAAAAATTCCGTGGCTTCGTGGTACAAGCGCTTGCGCTCGTGACTATCCCACAGCGCTTCTTTCACGATGCGCCATACGACCTTGGGACGAAAATAATATTCGTCGTAGAAACGGTTTACACCAGCCATCATTTCTGATTTAGAAAGATGGGGGTACTCAATATGAGGTAACTGGTGTCCGCCCATGTCCGCCAACGCTTCGACCTTGAGGAAGCCTTCCTTAGCCATGGAGTCATATAGTTCGGTGCCGGGCATGGCGTGGGCGAGCGAGACCTGAATGGTTTCGGGATCGAGCTCCTTCGCGAAATCGATGGTCTTCTGAATGGTTTCGCGCGTTTCACCAGGCAGGCCGATAATGAAGTCGCCGTGAACGCGGATACCGACTTTGCGGCAATTCTTCATGAAGGTGCGGGCCATTTCTACGGTCGCGCCCTTTTTGATGTTCTTGAGAATTTGCGGATCGCCGGATTCGAATCCCACGATGAACAATCGCGCGCCAGCGTCAGCCATGGCCTTCAGCGTGTCGTAATCACTGTGCACGCGGGCGGTGGAGGACCACTGAAATTTCAAGGGCTTGAATTTTGTGCAAAGATCCAGGACGCGATCTTTGCGGATGTTGAAGGTGTCGTCGTCGAAGAAAATTTCTTTCATCTGCGGGAAATATTCGATGGCCTGTTTTACTTCGCGTGCCACGTTTTCGGTGGAGCGGGTACGCC
>DATNKL010000113.1:0-6632 GCA_035603415.1 Candidatus Acidiferrales bacterium | reverse complement strand
GTTTAGATCGCGAATTGCCGATAATTCGTAGCGATACTCCTGCATATAGTGCCGAATTTTATCGGTCGATTCGGTTCTGTCCGGAAAAACAAGGCGGAACGAGACTTGCGGGCCGTACATTTTGTTCATTTCTTGCAGTAATGGCGCGTAGCGATTTGAAATTGGGCAATCCGTTCGTACAAAAACTAAGACCAATACTTTGCCCCGGCTTTGCGCCAGTACCTCATCCGCGGAGCCGTGGATATCGATTATAGTTTGGCGGCCGAGAAGCGGATAAATGCTGAACAAACACGCCAGAGTAACGGTCATTACGGCGCGCGCCAAAAAGAAACTCCGAAATGGGTTGGAATTGCTGCGCAAGAATTCTCACATCCAGGAAACAAAAAAATCTTACACTCAGCAACTCCCGCTGTCTATGCAACTGATTCTGTTTAGCGCACTGCTCGCTGGCGCAAATTTCCGGGCTAGCTTACGTTGATCCAGGCGACGCAAAAGAAATGGCGGCTTTCCAGTTTCATGGAAGCCGCCATTTCTCTCAGTTTGTTTGCTGTTTTTTCTTATGCCACTGTTCTGCGTTGAAAGAAATGAATGATGATCGAAATCACCGCAAATAACAGCAGCAAGTGAATCAGCGCACTAGAAACGTGAAATACCAGGAACCCGCCAAGCCACAAAAGCAATAAAATAATGAATACCACCAGGAACATAGGACCTCCTTTGGAGCCTTGAGCTCCTAGCAACTGCTACCAACTCTCGGAAAATTAGTAACCAGTTCCGGCCTTGCGCGTCGAGGGGACATCTCGCACGTCTTTCACATCGGCCGACGCTTCGCCCGCCGTGGAGATATCTTCCGCGCCGGTGCGCTGGAGAATGTCCTTCGCGCGTTTCACTTCCTCGGAAGTATCGCAGTGCACTGATATTAAAATTCCGCCCTTTTGCAGCCGGCCCTCGTAGCGCTTGGCTTCAAATTCCGGGATGCCCATTCCTACGAGAGCGCCGGTAACTCCACCAACGGCGCCGCCAACTCCGGCGCCTGCTAATGCCGCCATGATCGGTCCGGCTGCGATAAAGGGGCCCAAGCCAGGAATCGCCAGTGCTCCAATACCAACCAGCCATCCAAGCGTGCCGCCGATCACTGCTCCGGAACCTGCTCCCGCTGTGGCGCCTTCTGGTGCCTTGGTATTTTTCTGCGTGGCGATTTCGCGATTCCCCAGATTCTCGGGGAGTAGCACGGATACGTCGGCTTGCTGGAAGCCCACGTCTCTCAACGCAGTGACTGCGTTCTCGACACCGCTACGGCTCGAATAAATTCCGAATACCGATTTGTTTTTTGCCATTTTGTATTCTCCTTAAATAGTTTTGCACAAATAGTTTTCTACTGACGCGAAAAATTAAGCGCTTTTTCACCGCTTTTAGGGCGCACTCATGGTGTTGCAGCTGTGCGGCTAAACCAATACGGAGTTCGCTGCAGAACGACTTAGGGTTTACCCGACCCCTCCAGGCTTCTACGTTGCGCTCGTGGGAAGACTACATACGACCGCGTATGGTGATGTACGTCCAGTGGCGATAACTTCTGCCACAGCCACTTTCGCGCTTTTTATTTAACTCTTTTAACTAAGGGCAAACTATGACAATCAAATATAAGACGTTGCAAATCGCCGCTCTGGGTTTGGGGATAGCTGGGTTTTCAGTGACAGGAATCTCTACGCTAGCACGGCAATCGGATCAACAGACGCAGCCTGACAACACTCGCAACAACAAGGGAGACAACGGGAAGGGTGGCACGACCGCCGATCAGCAAGCAAATAATCCTGCCGATCGCGAGCTTGCGAAAAAAATTCGCAAGTCCATCGCCCGCGATTCTTCACTCTCCACTTACGCGCACAACATTAAAGTTATCGTGCGCGACGGCATGGTCACACTAAAGGGTCCGGTGCACACCGAGGAAGAGAAGAACGCCATTGGAGCGAAGGCTTCGGAAGCAGCCGGTGGAAACGACAAGGTACAGAACGAGCTGACTGTAAAAGCATCGTAAAACGTTTTACATAAAATTTAGAACAAACCGCCGTTGTGCTCTAGAGGCCAGCGGCGGTATCTATTTCGGCTTCTATTTCAAGCTGGAAATTAAGAAAGCCGCCGATGCCGCGAACATAGCGACCGTTCCAATCCATCCGGCGATCTGCAGATAAACGGGCAGCGTGAAATCCCCCATAATTGTCCGGCTGCGGGTCATCAGCATCATCAGGGCCATGACCGGCGCGGCCAGCAATCCGTTGATAACCGCCGCGATGAACAGGGATCTGATCGGGTCGAAGTGCACAAAATTTAAGGCCAAGCCCACCAGCGTTGCCACTCCCAACGTAAGATAGAATTTTGTCGCGCGAGCCGGCTTGACTTCCAGCCCAACCCGCCAATGCATGGCTTCACCAACGGCATAGGCCGCGGCTCCCGCTAACACCGGAACGGCCAGCAAACCCGTTACGATAATTCCCGCGGCAAAAAGCGCATAGGCGAAGCGGCCGGCCA
This sequence comes from Candidatus Acidiferrales bacterium, assembly GCA_035603415.1. Lineage (GTDB taxonomy): Bacteria > Acidobacteriota > Terriglobia > Acidiferrales > UBA7541 > Acidiferrum. Next base: position 4,106 of record DATNKL010000113.1, on the reverse strand, counting down.
ATGGTTCCAGAGCACTGGCGGCTTGTGTCGCAGTTTGAATGGCGGTGTCGCCGTGCGCGTGCAGCGTGGCCGCAGCCGTCAACATAATAAAAAAAGCCACCACGTTAGACACCGCCATGCCCGCATAGGTGTCAATTCTAATTCTGCGCAATTGTCTGTCCGCCTGCGCAGGGGCGCGTTTCAGCGGTTTTTCCTGCGCTCGAACCTGTACTTCCTCCGCTTCCTGCGAAGCTTGCCAGAAAAAAAGATACGGGCTGATGGTCGTACCTAATACCGCTACAACCATGGTCAAGTAACCGCCGTGAAACATTTTTATCGGGGGCACGATTGTGGCTCTTAAAGCAGCCGGCCAATCAAGGTGCACCAGAAAGGCCGTGACTACGTAGGCCAACAGCGACAAAACGAGAAATTTTAAATATTTCACATAACGCGTGTAGGGCACAAAAATTTGCAGCAGGATGGACATTAATCCCATGCCCAGCAAGTGGATCCACGCCGGGCCTCCGAGCAGCATGTGGGCGGATTCGCCCATGGCGCCCAGGTCGGCGCCCAAATTAAAAATGCTGGATACCAGCAGCATGGCCACGATGGCGTACACCACCGGCTGCGGGTACATTTTGCGGATGTTGGCCGATATTCCGACTCCCGTGACGCGACCGATGCGCGCACTGATTTCTTGTATAGCGCACATCATAGGATAAGAAAAAAGCGTCAACCATAGGGTGCCAAAGCCAAACTGCGCGCCCGCCTGCGAATAGGTCGCGATGCCGCTGGGGTCGTCGTCCGACGCACCGGTGACCAACCCTGGTCCCACCAGGGTCAAATTTTCCGCGAAGGATTCCGGATCCTGGGCAGTCGTGCCGATTATGGGCGCTTGGGCCTCGATATTGTTTTCAGGAGTTTTGATAATCGTGGATTTTGAGGGTGCAGCCACGCCGGATTCTCCTCCGATAGAAACTAGTTTGAACCCGGCGAGGGAAAAACAATACGCATCCGCGCCTTTGCCTGAATCAATTACGATTGCTCTAAATTCTTCCGAGGAGCAGCAATATCACCAGGATGACCAGCACAAGCCCTAAACCGCCGCTGGGGTAGTAGCCCCATTCGCGGCTGTATGGCCACGCGGGAAATGATCCGAGTGAGAGAAGCAAAAGCACAACTATAAGAATAATCAGCATGTGTGCCCTCCGTGGCGCATTGGACCGTTTTAGGCGAGCCAGCACAATCGGTGTAAGTGTGTATTTCGGGACGAGTTAATGCTCATTGAGTTTTTGGGGAGAGCAATTGTGAGGTCCCCAGTGGGTAAACAAAGTCGATCCGAATACAGCTAAAACAGTATTTCTTTTCAATGGGATGCGGACAACTATCTTATCGAGTAGATTCTCGTAGATTCTCGCGATGGTATCGGCGTTGGAGCGCATGACAGGGCGCTTCCAGTAAAGTTTTCTGGGCAATTTTTCTCGGTCAATTTTTGGAACAGGAGATAACCACATTGCGCATTTTGGTAGCGGACGATCACGACATTATCAGGCGTGGTCTCAAAGAACTGCTGACCTCGCGCTCGGGGTGGGAAGTTTGTGCCGAGGCGAAAACCGGACGCGAAGCGGTGATGCTGGCCGAGCAGTTGAGACCTGATGTGGTGGTAATGGACATCAGCATGCCCGATTTAAATGGACTGGAAGCTGCTCGAAAGATTCGCAAGAGTCTTCCCAAGACGGAAATCCTGATTCTCACGCTTCATTTTTCCGATCAGTTGGTTCGGGAGATTGTCGAGGCGGGCGTGCGCGCGTACATCATGAAATCCGACGCGGACCGTGATTTAGTGGCCGCTGTCGAAGCGCTCGCCAATCATCGGCCTTTTTTTACTGCACGCGCCGCCGATATGTTACTCGACGGATTTGTCCGTCCTCATGCCGCGCCGCCCGATCCTGACGCCGTGATTCGCAACCGTCTCACTTCTCGTGAGCGCGAGATAGTGCAATTACTGGCGGAAGGGAAGAGCAGCAAAGAAGTGGCCGTGTCGCTGGGAATCAGTGTCAAAACCGCGGAAACCCATCGCGCGAATATCATGAGAAAGCTTGAATTGCATTCAGTGAGCGAATTGGTTCGTTACGCGGTTAGAAACCAAATTATTGAAGCGTAAAAAACTGCTGGCGGTCAAATGTACGAATCAAGAGGCATCCAGTGTCTAGGTTCGAAGCGGCAGTCCTGAAAGTTTGTTGCTGCTATTTGTCACTGTGCGGAGAGTTATGCCACGCGTTTTAGTTGTCGATGACCATGCGGTGATACGCCGCGGCGTACAAGGGATATTGAGTACCTATCCTGAGTGGGACCTATGCGGGGAAGCCGACAACGGGCAAGATGCCATTCGGCTGGCCGGTGAGTTGGCGCCTGAGGTGGTCATCATGGACGTGTCCATGCCCGGCATGAATGGCCTGGAGGCAACGCGTATTATCCACGATGTGCTTCCGGAAACTAAAGTTTTGTTGCTCACCTTGCATTCTTCGTCGGAATTTGTGCGCAGTGCGTTTCGAGCGGGAGCCAGAGGTTACGTTTTGAAATCGGACGCCGAAAACGAGCTGGTGCGCGCCCTGAATGTGGTGATCGGAGAAGGCACTTACGTAAGTCCAGCGATTGACGCTCGCGCCGTGAAAGAATCCATTTTCAACAACAATTAACGAGCTGGTACGCGCCGCCAGCGCTTAAGCCGTGGACTTTTCTTTTGCCCGTATACACACTAGATCCGCAAAATAGTGTTTGTAAATTTCAGGAGGATTCAAAGATGCCCCCGACTAAACAGAATGCGGGCTCGGATGGAACCGGCACGCGCGAAGATCTTATCAAGAGTTTGAACGGAGATTTAGCGCGTGAATTCCAGGCGATTATCGCCTACGTGGTTTACTCCCAGGTGCTGAAAGGCGCCGAATACATGAACATCGCGGGCGAACTGGAAAAACATGCCGGCGAAGAATTGCAGCACGCGCTCACCATCGCCAAGCAAATAGATTATCTTGGCGGCACTCCTACGGTGCAACCAGAGCCTGTCAAGTCTGCGGAAGACAATAAAGAGATGTTGCGCGCAGATCTAAACAACGAAAACGAAACGGTGAAGAACTACAGGCTGCGGATTCGGCAGTGCGAACAGTTGGGTGAGTTTGCGACCGCGGAGTTGATCCGCGAAATTCTCATTGAGGAGCAGGATCATCAAATCGCGCTGGCAACCGCCTTGGGAATTGACGTCCCGAAGTTATAAGCGGATCCGATTTTCAGACCAATGTTGGCGCGAATTTTCCCTGCGCGTTCCGGTGGTTATCAAGCCCAACTGCGGCTCCTCCTAATAGCTCACAGGTGGCGGAACTCCAGGATCAGTTGGCCCTGGGCCGGGAAAAGGAGCGCGGCCGGGATCGGGCGATGGCAATTCCGGCTCGGAAGGTTTTTTAGGAGGCAGCTCCGGTTGCGGAGGTTGCGGCACCGGTTCCTCGGGGCCGGGCCAGTTCGGTTCAGCGGCGTGCAAACGCGGCATAAAAATTCCTCCTTAAATACCGACAAGGCAGCGTCGCCTACCGTCCGCCCGCCAACAATCGGTACATCGTAGTACATGCGCTTTTTTTCTTCGAATTTCGTGCGTGTTAAGCAAATGAAATTCGGCCTTCTAGGGTCTTTGCTGGATACCACGTCGCACGCAATAGCGACTATTCTTTACGCCGACTAGAAAATCTGCGGCCGGTGTCCCTCAAGCAAGGGAGTGACTGCACACGGTAGCCCTGCAGGGCCTTTGCAGTTTGACCTGTCTGGAAGCTATCCCCGGCCGCGGTCTAAATTTTTGCGGTGATTTTCTTACCCTTAGTCTCCCGCAATTCTACGTGTAATCCCCGATTGAGGCTGGCGCGCGACCGAGTCACAGTACCGCGCACAGCCGGATTTACGGATAAAGCGTCGTTACACTCCGGCTGAATGCGTAGGAATTAGTTCAAGGAGAGATATGAAATCGCTTAGATCGATGTTGACCCTCGTTCCTGTGCTGTTGGTTGGGGGTTTGCTGGGTTGCTCGAATACCCCGACTAAATCGCCGGATGTGACGGACAGCGTCCGCAGATCGCTGGATC